>NZ_CDRQYH010000019.1:0-62070 GCF_977039595.1 Enterobacter sp. | reverse complement strand
AGAACGGTATGGCGAAATGCGGCACTCATCGCCGACAAACAGCGCATTGTAGTCCGTCGCAATCTGCTGCATGTCGCAGCTTTTTTGCAGACGTTCCAGTAAATCATCCTGTTCCAGCGGCCAGTTCTGCGCCAGTTTACCTTCACGAATCAACGTAAAAAGCGGAACCAACAGCGGGTCTTGCGGCTGGCGATAATAGAGCGTACCCAGCACGCGGCAGAGGATGGAAAACTCGTTCATTTTTATTATTCCATTACACAATTAAAGATCGGCAAATTCGGCAATCGGCTCCATTCCGCGGGACTCAAGGAAATCGAGCATGCGGCGTGGGGTCACGTTCAGGATTTGCGCTTCCGGGAAGTTAACATCATTCAGCACTTTCAGGCACTCGCTGAAATCACCCAGCGTGAACGCGGTATGGGAATCTGAGCCCAACGCCACCATGCCGCCCGCATCACGCACGGCGGCCGCCACGGCGCGACAGTTGGCTTCACTGCCCTTACGCGAGTGAACAAAAGAGGAGTTATTAATCTCCAGCGCCACGCGGTGCTTCGCTGCCGCCTGCGCGACAGCCTGAATATCAATCGGATATTTAGGGTTACCGGGATGACTGATAATGTGCACATTGCCGCTGGCAATGGTGGCAATCATCGCCGCGGTATTGGTCTCTTTATCCTGAGGAGCAAAAACCGGCTCATGGAAGCCGGCGAGGATAAGGTCAAGAGACGTCAGCATCGGGCCGGTGCAGTCGATCTCACCGTCGGTATTTTTGATGTTTGCCTCAATGCCGCGCAGTATCCCAATGCCGTCCACCAGACGTGGCCAGATCCGCATATTCACAAAATGCCAGTAGTGCGGCGCATCAGCCATATCCGGGCCATGATCGGTGATCGCGAACAGCTTGATGCCTTTAAGCTTCG
Organism: Enterobacter sp.; assembly: GCF_977039595.1. Classification (NCBI taxonomy): domain Bacteria; kingdom Pseudomonadati; phylum Pseudomonadota; class Gammaproteobacteria; order Enterobacterales; family Enterobacteriaceae; genus Enterobacter; species Enterobacter sp. The sequence goes on along the minus strand of NZ_CDRQYH010000019.1, from coordinate 61,150 downwards.
CCTGGGCGATATAATCATGGAGGTTGCTATAAGCGTGGGTACTGGCGACGGTGTGCATATGCAGGTCAACGGGATACATCTCTCTCTCCTCTGCGGTTTTTCCAAAGGATAGCAGTTATCAGCGGCGAATATTAGCAAAAACCCGGCGAACGCCGGGTTTATCTCAGTAGCCGCGCTGTCTGTCGACCTGGCCGGTGACCGGGTTACCCTTTTCCAGTTCGCTGATGGTATGTGATATATACGCCACCGCTTCTGCCGGACGCGTCACGGCGGCCACGTGAGGGGTCATCGCGACGCGCGGGTGCGCCCAAAGCGGGCTTTCCGCGGGTAGCGGCTCACGGCTATAGACATCCAGCATGGCACCTTTAAGCTTTCCACTGTCCAGCGCCTTCAGCAGATCGGGCTCGACCAGATGCACCCCGCGCGCCAGGTTCATCAGGTAGCTCCGATCGACGAGCTGATTGAGCAACGCTTCATTAATGATACCGACCGTTTCCGCCGTATTGGGCAGCAGGTTGATGAGCACGCGCGTCCCGTTCAGAAAGGCCGGGAGTTCATCCGTCCCGGCAAAGCTCTCTACGCCCGGATAATCTTTGCGGCTGCGACTCCAGCAGCGCAGCGGAAAGCCCCACGGAGCAAGGGCTTCAGCCACTTTTGAGCCAAGCACGCCCGCGCCGAGGATGCCGATGGTAAAGTCTTCACGACGATAATCCGGCAGCGGCTCCCAGCGGGCCTGCTGTTTAAATGCCTGATAGTCATCAAAGCGGCGGAACCAGTGCAGAACCTGGCTCACGGCATATTCCTGCATCTGCTGGCCCATTCCGGTATCTTCCAGGCGGAACAGTGGAACGTCTTCCGGCAGCATTTCAGGGTGTGCCTTAAGTTTGCTCAGAATGGAATCCACGCCGGCTCCCAGGGCAAAAACGGCCTTCAGCTTGCGGCCCTGGAGCATTTCTACCGGAGGATGCCAGACCAGCGCATAGTCAGCATGTTCATTATCGCCGCGCTTCCACTCGCGTACGCGTGCGCCGGGCAGCGCCGCCGAAAGTGCGTCAATCCAGTAAGCGTTATCAAATGTAGGGTGATAGAAGAGAATATCCATGGTCATTCCTGCCTTTTATTGCGCTGTTTTGCTTTCATTTTCAAGTGGATTGTCAGCATAACAAATTTATAAGGAAACCGCGTTGCTGATAAAAGAGGCATTTTATGCACATTTAAGAATCATGTTGCCTGAAGTTTGTCTAAACGCGCTAAATTACTGAAAAAGTGAGTTGACGGCAGTTCGGCTTTTCCTTACATTAGCGCCCGTCCCGTCAACAACGGGATGACAATATGGTGAGGTGTCCGAGTGGCTGAAGGAGCACGCCTGGAAAGTGTGTATACGGCAACGTATCGGGGGTTCGAATCCCCCCCTCACCGCCATATTTAAAGAAGAGCTCGCATGAAAATGCGGGCTTTTTTTTCGCATATTGTACGCATGCAGGAGGGATTCGAACCTTGTGGCTCTGTGCGAAACTCATGTCGGGTGGCGCTGCGCTTACCCGACCTGGAAAAAACTAGTCTTCCACCATCTTCGCATACTCTTCGGTCAGAAAATCCACCAGCGCCCTAACGGAGGGCAGCAAACCGCGTCTTGAAGGATAAACGGCATGAATCACTTCCCGTCTGGGTTCCCATGCCTCAAGCACCCGGACCAGCTCACCGGACGCAAGCTGATCCTTCACCATCAAAATCGGCAACTGCACCACGCCAATGCCTGCCATGGCGGCTTCACGCAGCGCGAGCATATCCGTACTGATCAAACGGGGATGGTAATGGATCTCCGCTTTCGCCCCGTCGGGTCCGGAAAGTGCCCACTTATGGTTGTGCTTTCCCTCCCCCATACTTAATCCAGGCCAGGCGCTGAGTTCAGACGGCATTGACGGTTCCCCCAGACGGGCAATCAACGCCGGGCTTGCCACCAGGCAATGCCCCCGATCAGCCAGCACCCTTAACACCAGGTCACTGTCATCAAACGGACGCGGGCGTACGCGGATCGCGATATCCACGCCCTCTCCCACCAGATCTACCCGCCGGTTAGTCGCCTCAAGCTGAAGATTGATCCCGGGGTAGCGCGCCATAAATCTTGCCAGCATCGGACCAACGTGGACATGCAGTAAGGTTATCGGGCACGTGATCCTGACGATACCGCGCGGTTCGGCCTGCAGTGCCGCCACGGCTTCCTCGGCAGCCTCGGCCTCCACCATCATCGCTTTGCAGTGCTGATAGAACGTCTGGCCGACCTCGGTCACCGTAAAATGCCGGGTTGTTCTATGGATGAGCCGTACGCCAAGACGCTCTTCCAGCTGCCCTATCCGGCGGCTTAGCCTGGACTTCGGTAAATCAAGCGCCCTTCCCGCCGCAGCAAAGCCACCGTAGTCCACCACCTTCACAAACCAGACAAAGTCATTGAGATCCTGCATAAAACCTCATCGTTCTATTTTCAGAACAGTGAATGCCATTTTCACTATCTACCGGGATATTGACCCTGAATATAAGCTAATTACATCAACAGAACATCAGGAGTTAATCATGAAAAACGTAACAGGCGTTTATACCGCTCCCCGCCAGCACTGGGTTGGCGATGGTTTCCCGGTCCGTTCAATGTTTTCTTATCAGACGCACGGCGAGCCGCTCAGCCCGTTCCTGCTGCTGGACTACGCGGGCCCATATACCTTTCCGGCTGATGGTGCGAAACGTGGGGTGGGTCAACACCCTCACCGGGGTTTTGAAACGGTCACTATCGTCTATGCCGGTGAAGTGGAGCATCGCGACTCCACGGGTAAAGGCGGCGTCATTGGTCCCGGCGACGTGCAGTGGATGACCGCAGGGGCAGGCATTTTGCACGAGGAGTTCCACTCCAGCGCGTTCTCACAGAAAGGCGGGGAACTGAAAATGATGCAGCTTTGGGTCAACCTGCCGGCGAAAGACAAGATGGCGGCACCGGGCTACCAGAGCATCACGAAAGCCGACATCCCGGTGGTGACGCTGCCGGATAACAGCGGTTCGCTGCGAGTTATTGCCGGTCGCTACGACACGGTGACCGGCCCGGCGCACACCTTCTCGCCGCTTAACGTCTGGGACATCGCTCTGAACCAGGGAAGCCATCTGACGCTCAATCAGCCTGAAGGCTGGAGCACGGCGCTGGTCGTGCTTGAAGGCAGCATCACGGTGAACGGTGCAACTCAGGCGGGTGAAGCCCAGCTGGTCGTATTGAGTCAGGAAGGTGACAAACTGCACCTGGAGGCGAACAGCGATGCAAAAGTGCTGCTGATGGCCGGCGAGCCGCTGAATGAACCGATCGTGGGCTATGGCCCGTTTGTGATGAACACTAAGAGTGAAATCAACGAAGCCATTCGTGATTTCAATTCCGGCCGCTTCGGCCAGATCTGAACGTAATAAAGGAGGACTGCCGCTGTGATCTCCGAGATCCAGCGCCCGCTTAAACCGTTAAGTTCTCGATTCGCAGCGTTAATCCCCTGCTCCACGGCGAAAAACCGTGGAGCTGATTATTGCTTAACCGAACAGGCACTAAAGCTGAAAATCTGCTTGACCGTGTCAGCGCAACTCCCTATAGTAGCGCCCCGTTGCCCCCCAAGCTGTGAGGCAGCAAAACAATATGGTGAGGTGTCCGAGTGGCTGAAGGAGCACGCCTGGAAAGTGTGTATACGGCAACGTATCGGGGGTTCGAATCCCCCCCTCACCGCCATATTTAAGATGAGAGCTCGTACGAAAGTACGGGCTTTTTTCTTTTATATTCTCCGAAAAGGGGGGATGAGAATCCCCGACCGGGGTTCGACAACTGGCGCAGCCAGTTGGACAGACTGTGAGCGCAGCGAACAGGCTGCCCGCACAAAAAACAAAGCCCGGTTTCCCGGGCCTTGAACGCAACAGCAAACTCAGTAATACGCTTGCAGCGTGCGCTGGCAGAGCGCCGATCGCACGCAGTCCTCTTTAGTGAAACGTACCACCCCAATCATCTCATCTTCCTCAAAACGTGACATGGCGTCGCTCAGTCCGGATTTCACGCCGGACGGCAGGTCACACTGGGTAATATCGCCGTTAACGATAACCGTCACGTTCTCCCCGAGGCGCGTTAAAAACATCTTCATTTGCGCAGCGGTCACGTTCTGAGCCTCGTCAAGAATGACGACCGCATTTTCAAATGTACGTCCGCGCATATAGGCGAACGGCGCGATTTCCACCTTGCCAATCTCTGGCCGCAGGCAGTACTGCATGAAGGATGCACCCAGCCGCTTCACCAGCACGTCATAGACGGGCCTGAAGTACGGGGCAAACTTCTCCGAAATATCACCGGGCAAGAAGCCGAGATCTTCATCAGCCTGCAGTACCGGACGGGTAACAATGATTCTTTCCACGTCCTTATGGATCAGCGCTTCCGCCGCTTTGGCTGCACTGATCCAGGTTTTCCCGCATCCGGCTTCACCGGTTGCAAAGATGAGCTGTTTACTCTCGATAGCATTCAGGTAGTGCGCCTGAGCCTCATTGCGCGCCACAATTGGAGAATTATCACGGCTGTCTCGGGCCATGCCAATTGCTTCTACGCCACTCATCTGCACAAGCGAGGTGACCGATTCTTCTTCACGCTGTTTATGGCTACGTGAATCCCGTCTCAGCACACGTTTTGCTTCGCGACGAGCTTTGATCACTGCTTTTTGTCTTCCCATGGATAGCACCTTGAGTTGTTGGTATTCATCACACGCGCCAGCGTCGGCACGATTATGCGCACGAACATCAGAGGGTTGGCTTCCTTGTAAGCCATTGCTTGCACTATCGGATGACGATACGGAACAGCTACGCGCACCGTTCTGCACGTCGGTCGAATCAGATTCTTGAGGGAGGGGGGAAAATTTAGTGGTGAGGAAATCGCTGCCGGAGTCTGAGCCTCCGCGCCGGGTGCTGCGGTTGTTATGTTTACCTTGTCCAGTACAGGACGCAACCATTCGCGATCTCCATAGTGATTCAGCATCACTGCCGGGAACTACCGCTGTCTTATCTTAAGTACATCAGGAGTTATCATAAATGCAACATTTATTTTACCTGAATGCAACTTTTAGGACTGTCCCTACAGTTGAAATCAGTCTCATATAGAAATATTACAGAAATATAACAGCAGGATAGTCATATGAAAAAATAATGTCCCTGCGAATCGTCGCAGGGACAATTATCAGGCTTCAATAAGACTCTGAGCGAGATACGCGCTGCTGTCGCGCACGCCCGGCAGGGCAAAGAAATAGCCTCCGCCGATAGGTTTAATGTACTCTTCCAGCGCCTCTCCGTTTAAGCGCTTCTGCACGGTGAGGAAGCCCTTTTCCAGATCGTGCTGGTAGCAGACGAACAGCAGCCCCATATCGAGCTGACCGGAGTTAGTCACGCCGAGCGAGTAGCTGTATCCCCGACGCATCATCAGACTGGACTGCGTCTCTTTGGTGCGCGGATTGGCCAGACGAATGTGGCTGTCCAGCGCAATCACATCGCCATTAGGATCGCTGGCGTAGTCGGGCACGTCATGCTCGTTCTTCATGCCGAGCGGCGCGCCGCTTTGCTTATCGCGACCGAAGATCGTCTGCTGCTCTTTGAGCGGCGTGCGGTCCCAGAACTCCACGTGGAACTGGATAATCCTCACCGCCTGGTAGCTGCCGCCCACCGCCCATGCCGGTTCGCCCTGATCGGCAGTGACCCACACCACCTCCTTCATGAGCGCACCATCGTGGCTGTCCGGGTTGGCCGTGCCATCCTTGAAGCCCAGCAGGTTCACCGGGGTCTCTTTCCCCTTGCTGCGGGCGGCGTGGTCCGAGATAAACCCTTCCCGCTTCCAGCGCACGCTTAGCAGATCCGGCGTGTGCTTGATGATGTCGCGCAGGGCGTGGATCACCGTGTCCTGCGTATTGGCGCAAATCTGCAGAAGCAGATCGCCGTGGCAGAGGGCGGCATCCAGGGAATCATTCGGGAAACGCGTCATTTTTTGCAGCGCTTTCGGCTTCTGTTTTGCCAGCCCATAGCGTGTATCAAACAGCGATTCCCCCAGCGAAACGGTAATGGTCAGGTTGTCAGGGGCGATAAACGGCCCCAGAATGCCGGAGTCCATTGGCGGCAGACGCGGGTTCGGCGTATCGGGCGCTGGTCCACCGGCGGTAAGAAACGCAATGCGCTTCGTCAGCAGGCGGAACAGACGTTCCAGATCGGCTTTATCGCTGGCCAGCGAATCAAAGGCCACCAGCATCATCGACGCCTGCTGCGGCGTCAGGATGCCCGCCTGATGCTCGCCATAAAACGGCTGCGTCTCCATGCGGGCATTGGGTGACAGCGTGCCGGGCGCGCTTTGCGGTTTCGCCGCGTGCGCTACCGGACACCCGCCAGCCAGAGCAAGCGCGCCCCCCAGCGCCCCTACCCCTTTTAACAACCGACGACGTGAAGGCTCAACCACGTCGTTCTCGCTATGCTTATTCATCGTGCTTAGTCCAGACCCAGTACGCCACGCAGCAGGGAGAGATCTTCCGCCAGGGCGGTAATCGGGCCTTTCAGCGCGTTACGGTCAGCGTCGGTCAGCTTGTCGTAGGTCTCAAACCCGTCTTTGGTGCGGTACTTCGCCAGGATGGTGTCGACTTTTTTGAAGTTGGCATCCACCTTGCCCAGCAGCTCGCCGTTCTCTTTCTGCAGCTGAGGACGCAGGAGGTTAACGATTTTCTGCGCGCCGTCGACGTTGGCCTGGAAGTCCCACAGATCGGTATGGCTATAGCGATCCTCTTCGCCGCTGATTTTGCTCGCGGCCACTTCTTCAATCAGGCCGGCCGCGCCGCCCACCACTTTTGACGGCGGGAAGGCCAGCTCGCTGATGCGCTTTTGCAGCTCCAGCACGTCGCCGTTCAGCTGCTCAGCGTATTTCTCCATCCCTTTGGTGGAATTGTCGCCAAACAGGGCTTTCTCCAGACGGTGGAAACCGGTGAATTTCGGATCGGCGGCCTTCTGCTCGAAATCATCTTCGCGGGCGTCGATGCTGCCATCAAGGTCAGAGAACAGCTCGGCGATCGGCTCGATGCGCTCGTAGTGCTGACGGGTTGGCGCATACAGGGATTTTGCTTTTTCGATATCACCGGCCTTCACCGCATCGGTAAAGGCTTTGGTTGCCGCCGCCAGATCCGCGGTCTCTTTCGTGACGTACGCTTTATACGCGGTAATCGCATCGCCCAGGCTCAGCACCGCAGCGCCTTTCGCCGCATCGGCCGTTGCTTCACCTTTGACGATAAGCTTACCTTTCGGGTTGGTCAGCAGACCGCAGGTCATCTCATATTCGCCCGGCTGCAGGTTGGCAGTCATCTTCTGGCTAAAGCCAGGAGCGATATTTTCACGCTCTTCCACCACCAGAACGCCTTTAAGGATCTCCCACTCCAGCGCCTTCTGGCTGTGGTTCTGAATAATAAACTGGGTTTTGCCGCTGTTCACCGTGAGGGTCATCGGCTCACACTGCTTGTCGTTGACGGTGACCTTAACCTGTGGAACATCCGCGCCCCAGGCGGAGAATGCAGAAGCGAACAGCGCGGCAATGCCTGCGCATAACGCACTACGACGGAACTGAATTGCCATGACTCTTCCCTTTAAAAAGCATGTTGTAACTAAATCAACTATTATGGCGTAACGCGAGACGCCTGCGTGCCGGTACGCGGCGGCATTGCGAACAGCACCAGCGCCGGAACCAGATAGATAAAGTAAATCGCCACTTCGCTGACGCTCGGCGTTTCCTGATAGCCGAAGATACCTTCGAGCAGAGTGCCGGTCAGAGAGTGCGTGGAGAGCACGTTGCTAAGGTCGAACGCGACGTCCTGGAAGTGGTTCCACAGGCCCGCTTCATGGAAGGCGCGAATCGCCCCTGCCGCCAGCCCTGCCGCCACCAGCAGAATAAACAGGCTGGTCCACTTGAAGAAAGCGCCCAGGTTCAGGCGGATACCGCCCCAGTACAACAGGAAACCAAGCACCACGGCCGTGGCGAGACCCAGCATGGCCCCGAGCGGCGGCCAGATCCCCACATCCTGCTGAAACGCCGCCAGCAGGAAGAAAACAGACTCCAGGCCTTCACGCGCGACGGCGAAAAAGACCATCATAATGAGCGCCCAGCCGTGGTTGTTCCCCTTCTGCAGGGCATTGTCCACCGCCTGCTCCAGCTGCACCTTCACGTTACGCGAGACTTTACGCATCCAGAACACCATCCAGGTGAGGATCACCACCGCAATCACGGCGACGATACCTTCAAACAGCTCCTGCTCTTTCTGCGGGAACTCGCCGGTGGTTTCGTTGATGAGGACACCTAAGCCCAGGCAGAGCGCCGCGGCAAGGAATACCCCGACCCACATGACGCCAATCCAGCGTCCGCGCTGGGTTCGCTTCAGATAACTGGCGATAAGGCTCACGATAAGGGCGGCTTCGAGCCCTTCACGTAACATAATGAGAAATGGAACAAACATGCCGACACCTTAAATGTTTATCGCGGTCAACTGATGCAAAGAAAGGTAAATTCTTGTGATAGTGATTATCATTACGGCGAAAAGAAAAACAAGCGAAATGTGCGGTGTTTTGATGACGAGTTGTAAACGCCCAGCCTGATAATAGTTACATAAGTTATCGTTAAGTTTATAAGTTATAACGAAAATGCCCATTTACGCTGATTCAGGGCTGTGGCTAAATATCCGCCTCAAACACCTGGTGAAAATAAATTATGTTTAAAATTGTCCATTTCCTGCTGGCGCTGGTGATTATTCTCGCGCTTGCCTGGCTGGTAAGTTTCGACCGCCGAAAAATTCGCATTCGTTTTGTTTTACAGCTGATTGTCATTGAAATTGCCCTGGCGTTCTTTTTCCTGCACGCCGAAAGCGGGTTATTCCTGATTAAATACGTCTCGGGATTTTTTGAGTCACTGCTCAAATTTGCTGGCGAAGGCACCAATTTCGTCTTTGGCGGTATGGGTGAAAAAGGGCTGGCGTTCATTTTCCTCGGCGTGCTTTGCCCAATTATTTTTATTTCCGCGCTGATTGGTATTCTTCAGCACTGGCGGATCCTGCCGATTTTTATTCGGGTGATCGGTACGCTGCTGTCGAAACTGAACGGCATGGGTAAGCTGGAATCCTTTAACGCGGTTAGCTCGCTGATACTCGGCCAGTCGGAAAACTTCATTGCCTACAAAGGCGTGCTGGGGGATCTCTCTTCCCGTCGTCTCTTCACCATGGCAGCCACGGCGATGTCGACGGTCTCCCTGTCGATTGTCGGCGCGTATATGACCATGCTCGACGCCAAATTTGTTGTCGCCGCACTGATTCTGAACATGTTCAGCACCTTTATTATTCTTTCGGTCATCAACCCGGCACGCCCGGAAGCGGAGCCGGATATCAAGCTGGAAAAACTGCATGAATCGCAGAGCTTCTTCGAAATGCTCGGCGAGTATATTCTGGCCGGTTTTAAGGTGGCGATGATTATTCTGGCGATGCTGATTGGCTTCATCGCGCTTATTAGCGCCGTTAACGCCCTCTTCTCCAGCGTATTTGGCATGAGTTTCCAGCAGATTCTGGGCTATGTATTTTATCCCCTGGCGTGGCTGGTGGGTATTCCGCTGGGTGACGCCCTGAACGCGGGCAGTATTATGGCGACCAAGCTGGTGGCGAATGAATTTGTGGCGATGATTGAGCTGCAAAAAATCGCTCATCAGATGTCCCCGCGCGGGCTAGGGATTTTATCCGTCTTCCTGGTGTCGTTCGCGAACTTCGCATCCATCGGCATTGTGGCCGGAGCGATTAAGGGTCTTAACGAGCAGCAGGGGAACGTGGTGTCGCGTTTCGGCCTGCGTCTGGTGTATGGAGCAACGCTGGTAAGTTTACTGTCGGCGAGCTTTGCGGGGTTGGTGCTCTGATGCAATGCCGGGTGGCGCTTCGCATACCCGGCCTACAAAACAACAACGGCGGGAATTCCCGCCGTTTTCATTAAAACTGCACGCACACCGGCTGGTCGACACGCATCACGGACTCCTGCGCGAAGCGTGACTTATAAATCCCGCGCAACGCTTCGATGTTCTTCTCGCTCTGCGCATCTTTTCCATGTATCAGCATCAACGCCTTGCTCGGCTCGCGCGCCACTTTCCCGTCGTTCCCCAGCCATTGCCCGCGCGCATCAAACACCGTTAAGCCATCGCGAAAGCGCGGCGTCACGTCCTGGTCAACAAACTGCTGCCACTCGTTGCTGGTAATCTGCGCCCCGGCAGGACGGTTTAAGCCGAAATAGAGCGTGGTTTGCTGCATCTGGTTATCCGCTTTGCAGGTCTCCACCGCAGCATGCTGCGATGGCGCGTTGCAGCCCGCCAGCATCAATAATGCCGCCGCCATTAACCCTGTTTTGATTGTCATGCTTCGCTATCCTCATTGTTATAAGCACATGGATATCACAGGAAATTACGGATTTTGGCAAGAAAAAAGCCGGGTGGCGCTTGCGCTCACCCGGCCTGTATTGTGCAGCGAGAAAAATTATTCTGCCTGAAGCTTAGACGGCGGCGCAGTGTGGTAATGCGCGTCGGCTTCCGCAAAGCGTTTCTGCATGGAGGCAGACGGCGCTTTACCCAGCAGGCTAAACACCACGATACCGATGCTGCCGAAGATGAAGCCAGGAATGATTTCGTACAGGCCCAGCCAGGCGAACTGTTTCCAGACGATAACGGTCACCGCACCGATAATCATTCCCGCCAGCGCGCCGTTGCGGGTCATACGGGACCACATGACGGAGAACAGGACGACCGGACCAAATGCCGCACCGAAGCCCGCCCACGCGTAGCTAACAAGACCCAGCACGCGGTTCTCCGGGTTAGCCGCCAGCGCAATCGCCACCAGCGCAACCGCCAGCACCATGAAGCGCCCGACCCACACCAGCTCTTTCTGGCTTGCGTTTTTACGCAGGAAGGCCTTATAGAGGTCTTCGGTGATCGCACTGGAGCAGACCAGCAGCTGGCAGCTCAGGGTGGACATCACCGCCGCCAGGATCGCGGAGAGCAGAATACCGGCAATCCACGGGTTAAACAGAATCTGCGCCAGCTCAATGAACACGCGTTCGGCGTTCTGGTTCACCGCACCCGCCTGCGCCGGGTTGTTGCTGAAGTAGGCGATACCGAAGAAGCCAACAGCGCACGCACCCGCCAGACACAGGATCATCCACGTCATACTGATGCGACGGGCATGTACGATGGTGTGGTGAGAATCCGCCGCCATAAAGCGCGCCAGAATGTGCGGCTGACCGAAGTAGCCCAGACCCCAGCCCATCAGAGAGACGATGGCCACGAAGTTCAGCCCTTTCAGCATGTCGACGTTTTCAATGCTCTTCTGCTTGATCACTTCCAGCGATTCGCCAAAGCCGCCAACGGTGAAAATCACAATCACCGGGGTCAGGATCAGGGCGAAGATCATCAGGCTCGCCTGCACGGTGTCGGTCCAGCTTACCGCCAGGAACCCGCCCACGAAGGTATAGAGAATGGTCGCAGCGGCACCGGCCCACAGAGCGGTTTCGTAGCTCATGCCGAAGGTGCTTTCGAACAGGCGCGCGCCGGCCACGATGCCGGAGGCGCAGTAGATGGTGAAGAACAGCAGGATAACCACCGCAGAGATAATACGCAGGATGCGGCTGTTATCTTCAAAACGTCCGGTGAAGTAATCCGGCAGCGTCAGGGCGTTGTTATTGGCTTCGGTATGCACGCGCAGACGGCCTGCCACCAGCTTCCAGTTGATCCACGCGCCGACGGTCAAACCGATGGCGATCCAGCTTTCCGAGATACCGGAGATGAAAATCGCACCCGGCAGACCCATCAGCAGCCATCCGCTCATGTCGGATGCGCCCGCAGAGAGTGCGGTCACCATCGGGCCTAAACTGCGTCCGCCCAGAATGTAGTCGTCAAAGTTTTTCGTGGAACGCCACGCCAAAAACCCTATCAGGATCATGCCAAAAATATAAACGAGAAATGTCACCAGCATCGGTGTGCTAATAGCCATTCAAATTCTCCAAAAGTGTCGAGCGACAACCGTCCGGGTTGCCTTGTTATATGATCACCGGAACGAGGTGACGGTATCTTGTGTTTCGGTTGGGCGCGCTATCCTGCCGTATGCGCCCTCCGCTGACAAACGATTTAACACTGCATTTACATCAATTTCATCCCCGGTTTGATACGAGTTTCCTATAGGTTGCACTCGCTCACGCTTTTACGGGTTGCACCTTTGAAAAGTGTTAACTTCCGCATAAAACCAGGCTTTCCGCGACAAAGCCAGCACGTTTTTCCAGCTAACCATTCGTTAACAATCCATTCATTTTCTGTGTTGCAAACCAGGTCACATTTAACACGGTTGCACAAAGTTGCAACATGGAGGATATTTCACGCTATCTACAGAACGCTATTACAGAACAACAGGAGCTTTGGCATGGGTATGACCACCATGGGGGTTAAGCTGGATGACGCGACCCGCGAACGGATTAAGACCGCAGCAACCCGCATTGACCGCACGCCGCACTGGTTAATTAAGCAGGCGATTTTTAACTATCTCGAAAGACTCGAGAGCGATGAGGGCCTGCCGGAGCTGCCTGCCCTGCTCGCCGGTGCCGCCAATGAAAGCGAAGAGGCGCCGGCCGCTGGCGACGAAAGCCATCAGCCGTTCCTTGAATTTGCCGAGCAGATCCTGCCGCAGTCCGTCAGCCGCGCCGCCATTACCGGCGCCTACCGCCGCGCCGAAACCGACGCCGTGCCGATGCTGCTGGAGCAAGCTCGCCTGCCTGACGCCATTGCCGCACAGGCGCACAGCCTGGCGTATCAGTTAGCCGACAAGCTGCGTAACCAGAAAACCGCCACCGGCCGCGCCGGAATGGTTCAGGGTTTGCTACAGGAGTTCTCCCTCTCCTCTCAGGAAGGCGTGGCGCTGATGTGCCTGGCGGAAGCGCTGCTGCGTATTCCGGATAAAGCCACCCGCGACGCGCTGATCCGCGACAAGATCAGCAACGGCAACTGGCATTCGCACATTGGCCGCAGCCCGTCGCTGTTCGTTAACGCGGCAACCTGGGGCCTGCTGTTTACCGGCAAACTGGTTTCGACCCATAACGAAGCCAACCTGTCACGCTCCCTGAACCGCATCATCGGCAAGAGCGGCGAGCCGCTGATCCGCAAGGGCGTGGACATGGCGATGCGTCTGATGGGCGAACAGTTTGTGACCGGGGAAACCATTGCCGAAGCGCTGGCGAACGCCCGCAAGCTGGAAGACAAAGGTTTCCGCTATTCGTACGACATGCTCGGTGAAGCGGCCCTGACCGCCGCCGACGCGCAGGCCTACATGGTTTCTTACCAGCAGGCGATCCACGCCATTGGTAAAGCGTCCAACGGTCGCGGTATTTATGAAGGCCCGGGCATCTCGATTAAGCTCTCCGCCCTGCACCCGCGCTACAGCCGCGCGCAGTACGACCGGGTGATGGAAGAGCTCTACCCGCGCCTGAAATCCCTGACCCTGCTGGCGCGCCAGTATGACATCGGCATTAACATCGACGCCGAAGAGGCCGACCGTCTGGAGATCTCCCTCGATCTGCTGGAAAAACTGTGCTTCGAGCCGGAGCTGGCAGGCTGGAACGGGATTGGCTTCGTTATCCAGGCCTACCAGAAGCGCTGCCCGTTCGTCATTGATTACCTGATTGACCTGGCCAGCCGCAGCCGTCGTCGCCTGATGATCCGCCTGGTGAAAGGCGCCTACTGGGATAGCGAAATCAAACGCGCCCAGATGGAAGGGCTGGAAGGCTATCCGGTCTATACCCGTAAGGTTTACACCGACGTCTCTTACCTCGCCTGCGCGAAAAAGCTGCTCGGCGTGCCGAACCTGATCTATCCGCAGTTCGCTACCCACAACGCACACACCCTGGCGGCGATCTACTGTCTGGCCGGGCAAAACTACTATCCGGGCCAGTACGAGTTCCAGTGCCTGCACGGCATGGGTGAACCGCTTTACGAGCAGGTCACAGGTAAAGTGGCGGACGGCAAGCTAAACCGCCCGTGCCGTATCTATGCTCCGGTGGGCACGCACGAAACCCTGCTGGCGTACCTGGTTCGTCGTCTGCTGGAAAACGGCGCGAACACCTCCTTCGTTAACCGTATCGCCGACACCACGCTGCCGCTGGACGAGCTGGTGGCCGACCCGTTACAGGCCGTTGAGAAGATGGCCGCGCAGGAAGGCCAGATTGGTCTGCCGCATCCGAAAATTGCCCTGCCGCGCGAGCTATACGGCAAAGGCCGGGTCAACTCGGCGGGTCTGGATCTCGCCAACGAACACCGTCTGGCGTCCCTCTCCTCTGCCCTGCTCAACAGCGCGCTGCAGAAGTGGCAGGCCAAACCGATGCTGGAGCAGCCCGTTGATGACGGCGACATGCAGCCGGTCATCAACCCGGCAGAGCCAAAAGATATCGTCGGCTACGTGCGTGAAGCGACAGAAGCGGAAGTGGATCAGGCGCTGGACAGCGCGGTGAATAACGCCCCTATCTGGTTCGCCACGCCGCCGCAGGAGCGCGCCGCCATTCTGGAACGCGCGGCGGTGCTGATGGAAGATCAGATGCAGTCGCTCATCGGCATTCTGGTGCGCGAAGCGGGTAAAACCTTCAGCAACGCCATCGCCGAAGTACGCGAGGCCGTCGACTTCCTGCACTACTACGCCGGTCAGGTGCGCGATGATTTCGATAACGAAACCCACCGTCCGCTGGGTCCGGTCGTCTGTATCAGCCCGTGGAACTTCCCGCTGGCGATCTTCACCGGCCAGATTGCCGCCGCCCTGGCCGCAGGCAACAGCGTGCTGGCAAAACCGGCGGAGCAGACCCCGCTGATTGCCGCGCAGGGCATCAACATTCTTCTGGAGGCAGGCGTACCGGCGGGCGTGGTCCAGCTGCTGCCGGGCCGCGGTGAAACCGTGGGCGCCAAACTGACCTCCGATAACCGCGTACGCGGCGTGATGTTTACTGGCTCGACCGAAGTGGCCTCGCTGCTGCAGCGCAATATTGCCACCCGTCTGGATGCGCAGGGTCGTCCTACTCCGCTCATCGCGGAAACCGGCGGCATGAACGCCATGATCGTTGACTCCTCCGCCCTCACCGAGCAGGTGGTGGTTGACGTACTGGCCTCCGCCTTCGACAGCGCCGGTCAGCGCTGCTCCGCCCTGCGCGTGCTGTGCCTGCAGGATGACGTGGCGGACCACACGCTGAAGATGCTGCGCGGCGCGATGGCCGAATGCCGCATGGGCAACCCGGGCCGTCTCACCACCGACATCGGGCCGGTGATCGACGCGGAAGCCAAAGCCAACATCGAAAACCACATTCAGACCATGCGCGCGAAAGGCCGCCCGGTGTTCCAGGCGGTGCGCGAGAACAGCGAAGATACCCGCGAGTGGCGGACCGGCACCTTTGTGCCACCTACGCTTATCGAGCTGGCAAGCTTCGACGAGCTGAAAAAAGAGGTCTTCGGTCCGGTACTGCACGTGGTGCGCTACAACCGTAACAACCTCAACGAGCTGGTTGAGCAGATCAACGCCTCAGGCTATGGCCTGACGCTCGGCGTGCATACCCGTATCGACGAGACCATTGCGCAGGTGACCGGCAGCGCCAAAGTGGGCAACCTGTACGTTAACCGCAACATGGTTGGCGCGGTCGTGGGCGTACAGCCGTTCGGCGGTGAAGGCCTTTCCGGCACTGGTCCGAAAGCGGGCGGTCCGCTCTACCTGTACCGTCTGCTGGCGAACCGTCCGGAGAACGCGCTGGGCGTCACCCTGGCTCGCCAGGATGCGGAGTATCCAGTCGATGCACAGCTGAAAACCGTACTGACCCAGCCGCTGGAGGCGCTGATCGCCTGGGCGGAAAAACGTCCTGAACTGCGTGCTGTCGCACAGCAGTACGGCGAGCTGGCGCAGGCCGGTACGCAGCGTCTGCTTCCGGGACCAACCGGCGAGCGCAACACCTGGACGCTGATGCCGCGCGAGCGCGTGCTGTGCGTGGCGGATAACGAGCAGGACGCGCTGGTACAGCTGGCCGCCGCCATGGCCACCGGCTGTGAAGTGCTGTGGCCGGAAGATGCTCTGCATCGCGATCTCGCTAAACAGCTGCCGAAGGCGGTCTCGGCCCGCATTCGCTTTGCGAAAGCCGATATCCTGCTGACCCAGCCGTTTGATGCGGTGATCTACCACGGTGATTCCGATCAGCTCCGCGAGCTGTGCGAGCAGGTTGCGGCCCGCAGCGGGGCGATTGTTTCGGTGCAGGGCTTTGCGCGCGGGGAAACCAACCTGCTGCTGGAGCGTCTGTACGTGGAGCGCTCGCTCAGCGTCAACACCGCGGCGGCGGGCGGTAACGCCAGTTTGATGACAATAGGTTAACGCTGTGCTAATAAGGCTCCGGAGACGGAGCCTTATTTTATTGGGGAATATATGAAACGATATCTTATCGCCAGTGCAGCGCTGCTGCTGAGCGCCAGCGCGCTGGCCGACGAGTGCGACAAAGCGACCACCCAGCTTGAACTGAATACCTGTAGCGCTCAGCAGTACCAGGCTGCCGATAAAAAGCTCAACCAGACTTACCAGGCGGCCGTTAAGCGTGCGGCAGCCCCTCAGCGAGATCTGCTGAAAAAAGCGCAGCAGGCGTGGATTACCCTGCGCGATGCGGACTGCGCGTTTATCGGTTCGGGTACGGAAGGCGGGAGCGTTCAGCCAATGATTGTTAACCAGTGCCTGGCGGAAAAAACCGTGGAGCGCGAAGCGTTTCTGGCCTCGCTGATGCAGTGTGAAGAGGGCGACTTAAGCTGCCCTCTCCCGCCGGCAAACTAACGTAAGCGGATCCCTTCAATAATCATCCGCTGCACGTTTTCCAGGGTGCTGTGGAAAAACGCTTCGTCCTGGAGCGTTTTTCCGGTCACCGCCTCGACCTGGGCCGCAAAGTCAGCGTAATGCTGGGTGGAGGCCCAAATCATAAAGATCAAATGATGCGGATCGACCGGGGCCAGCTTTCCGCTGGCAACCCATCCGGCAATAATGGCCGACTTGTCGTCCACCAGCTGTTTTAAATCTCCGGTCAGCTCCGCCTGCAACAGCGGCGCGCCCTGCAGCATCTCAAGACAAAACAGCCTTGATGCCTGCGGGTAATCGCGCGACACCTCCAGCTTCAGGCGAATGTACTCCTTGATCGCTACCAGCGGGGCCAGCTCTTCGCGAAACGCTTTCAGCGGCGCCAGCCAGATATCGAGGATCTGCTGCATCACCGCGACATACAGCGCCTCTTTCGACGGGTAATAGTAGAGCAGATTGGTTTTGGATACCCCGGACTGCTCCGCCACCTGCTCCAGGCGCGTGCCGTGAATGCCAAACTGCGAAAACGTCTCCAGCGCCGCGCTGAGGATCGCCTGCTTCTTGGCGCTCACCGCCTGCGAACGTTTACCTGGTGTTTTCACTGCGCCTTGTGTCATTCCCGCTCTCCTTATTCTGCGTTGCCCTCAGCATAGCAAAACCCCCGTCTCACCACGACATCCTGCACTTCGATCGCGCATGAATGCCTGTTTTCTGTGCAATGTTTTTGACCAGTTAGTCCACATTTAGCTGCATCAATCCACCAACTTCTGATTAACACACTAATAACACTGCCATTTTCAAAACTGGCACTGCCTTTGCAAAATCACCGTTACACCTGCGACGTAATGAAGAGAGGTTCGTGATGAAAATTGGCGTATTTGTACCCATCGGCAACAACGGCTGGCTTATCTCGACCACTGCACCGCAATACATGCCGACCTTTGAGCTCAATAAAGCCATCGTGCAGAAAGCGGAGCACTACCATTTCGACTTTGCGCTTTCGATGATCAAGCTGCGCGGCTTTGGCGGCAAAACCGAATTCTGGGATCACAACTTGGAGTCCTTCACTCTGATGGCTGGGCTGGCGGCAGTCACCTCGCGGATCCAGATCTACGCCACCGCCGCCACGCTTACCCTGCCCCCGGCGATCGTCGCGCGCATGGCCTCCACCATTGACTCCATTTCCGGCGGACGCTTTGGCGTCAACCTGGTTACCGGCTGGCAAAAACCCGAGTACGAGCAGATGGGGCTCTGGCCGGGTGACGATTACTTCTCGCGTCGCTACGACTACCTGACCGAATACGTGCAGGTTCTGCGCGATCTGTGGGGTACCGGCAAAAGCGATTTTAAGGGTGACTTCTTCACCATGAACGACTGTCGCGTCAGCCCGCAGCCGTCGGTGCCGATGAAGGTGATTTGCGCCGGACAGAGCGACGCGGGGATGGAATTCTCCGCCAAATACGCCGACTTCAACTTCTGCTTCGGTAAAGGCGTTAACACGCCTGCCGCCTTCGCCCCGACCGCCGCTCGCATGAAAGAGGCCGCCGACAAAACCGGGCGCGACGTGGGCTCCTACGTGCTGTTCATGGTGATAGCAGACGAAACCGACGACGCCGCGCGCGCGAAATGGGAGCGCTATAAGGACGGCGCCGACGAGGAGGCCCTGAGCTGGCTTACCGAGCAGAGCCAGAAGGATACCCGCTCCGGCGCAGACACAAACGTGCGCCAGATGGCCGACCCGACCTCTGCCGTCAATATCAACATGGGCACGCTGGTCGGCTCGTACGCCAGCGTCGCCAGAATGCTTGACGAAGTGGCGGCCGTGCCCGGTGCGGAAGGCGTCCTCCTGACCTTCGATGATTTCCTCACCGGCGTGGAAACCTTCGGCGAGCGCATCCAGCCGCTGATGCAGTGCCGCGCCCACGTTCCTGCCGTCACGAAGGAGGTGGCATAATGACGACCCTTAACGCACGCCCGGAAGCCATTACCTTCACGCCGGAGCAGAGCGCGCTGATCGTGGTGGACATGCAAAACGCCTACGCCAGCCAGGGCGGCTATCTGGACCTGGCGGGCTTCGACGTCTCCGCTACGCAGCCGGTGATCGCGAACATTAAAACCGCCGTCGCCGCCGCGCGCGCTGCGGGCATGCTCATCATCTGGTTCCAGAACGGCTGGGATGACCAGTACGTCGAGGCCGGTGGCCCCGGCTCGCCCAACTTCCACAAGTCGAACGCCCTGAAAACCATGCGTAAACGGCCCGAACTGCAGGGCAAGCTGCTGGCGAAAGGCGGCTGGGACTATCAGCTGGTGGATGAGCTGGTCCCGCAGGCGGGTGATATCGTCCTGCCCAAACCGCGCTACAGCGGCTTTTTCAACACGCCGCTCGACAGCCTGCTGCGCAGCCGGGGCATTCGCCACCTGGTCTTCACCGGCATTGCCACCAACGTCTGCGTGGAGTCGACCCTGCGCGACGGCTTTTTCCTCGAGTATTTTGGCGTGGTGCTGGAAGACGCGACCCATCAGGCCGGGCCGGAATTCGCCCAGAAGGCGGCCCTGTTCAATATCGAAACCTTTTTTGGCTGGGTCAGCAGCGTCACCGAGTTCTGCGACGCCCTGAATCCCCCGCTCGCCCGTATCGCCTGAGGAGACATCTGATGCCGAAATCCGTAATCATCCCGCCGGGCACCAGCACGCCCATCGCCCCGTTTGTCCCCGGCACCCTTGCCGACGGCGTGGTGTATGTCTCCGGCACGCTGCCGTTTGATAAAGACAACAACGTGGTGTTTATCAACGACCCAAAGGCGCAAACCCGCCACGTGCTGGAGACGATCAAAACCGTGATCGAAACGGCCGGTGGCACGATGGAGGACGTGACCTTCAACAGCATCTTTATCACCGACTGGAAAAACTACGCCGCGATTAACGAAATCTACGCCGAGTTCTTCCCCGGCGATAAGCCGGCCCGGTTCTGCATTCAGTGCGGCCTGGTGAAACCGGAGGCGCTGGTTGAGATCGCCACCGTTGCGCACATCGCGAAGTGAGGCGGCCATGAAACTCTCCGTCTCACCGTCCCCGTATGAGGGTGCACCCGTGGTGGTCCTTATTGCCGGTCTCGGCGGCAGCGGCAGCTACTGGCTGCCACAGCTGGCCGCGCTGGAGCCGGAATATCAGGTGGTGTGCTATGACCAGCGTGGAACGGGCAATAACCCCGACGTCCTGCCGGAAGGGTACAGCCTTGCAGAGATGGCGGACGAACTGGACCAGGCGCTGGCTGAGGCCGGAATTGCACGCTACAGCGTCGTCGGCCACGCGCTGGGGGCGCTGGTCGGCCTGCAGCTGGCCCTCGACAGGCCCGACGCCCTCACCGCGCTGGTGTGCGTCAACGGCTGGCTGACCCTCAATGCCCACACCCGCCGCTGCTTTCAGATCCGCGAGCGCCTGCTGCATTACGGTGGCCCACAGGCGTGGGTTGAGGCGCAGCCGCTGTTTCTCTACCCGGCAGACTGGATGGCCGCTCGCGCGCCCCGCCTGGAGGCCGAAGAAGCGCTGGCGCTGGCCCATTTTCAGGGAAAAGCCAACCTGCTGCACAGGCTCAGCGCTCTGAAAAAGGCCGACTTCAGCCGCCATGCGGCGCGCATCCGCTGCCCGGTCCAGATCATCTGTTCCGCCGACGACATGCTGGTGCCCTCTGTCTGCTCGTCTGAGCTGCAGGCAGCGATCCCGAACAGCCACAGCGCGGTGATGCGCCAGGGCGGGCATGCCTGCAACGTCACCGAGCCGGACGCCTTTAACACCCTGCTGCTGAACGGGCTGGCCAGCCTGCTGCACAGCCCTGAACCCGCTTTATAAGGAGCTTTAATGAGCGAAGCCATTACCCCCGCCGCGCTGGAAACGCTGTTCACCAGCGCCCGCACCCATAACGGCTGGCAGGATATTGCCGTCAGCGACGAGACGCTGCGCGAAATCTACGACCTGATGAAATGGGGGCCCACGTCCGCCAACTGCTCCCCGGCGCGGATTGTGTTTGTGCGAAGCGCTGAGGGAAAAGAGAAGCTGCGCCCGGCGCTCTCCAGCGGCAACCTGGAGAAAACGCTTACCGCTCCGGTCACGGCGATTGTCGCCTGGGACGGTGAATTCTACGAGCGCCTGCCTGAACTGTTCCCGCACGGCGATGCCCGAAGCTGGTTTACCGCAAGCCCCGCGCTGGCGGAAGAGACCGCCTTTCGCAACAGCTCGCTGCAGGCCGCCTACATGATTTTCGCCTGTCGCGCGCTGGGGCTGGACACCGGCCCGATGTCGGGCTTTGACCGCCAAAAGGTCGACGAGGCTTTTTTCACCGGCACGACGCTTAAAAGCAACCTGCTGATCAACATTGGCTACGGCGACCCGGGCAAACTTTACGGGCGCCTGCCGCGCCTGACCTTCGACGATGCCTGCGGGCTGGCGTAAGGAGCGATGATGACGACACCGGATAAACAAACCTTTCGCGATGCTATGGCCTGCGTTGGCGCGGCGGTGAATATCATCACCACCGACGGCCCGGCGGGGATGGCAGGCTTCACCGCCAGCGCGGTGTGCAGCGTCACGGATTCACCGCCCACCCTGCTGGTGTGCCTGAACCGCGGCGCGTCCGTCTGGCCGACGTTCAGCGAGAACCGCACCCTTTGCGTGAATACCCTGAGCGCCGGACAGGAGCCGCTCTCAAACCTGTTTGGCGGCAAAACGCCGATGGAAGAACGCTTCGCCGCCGCCCGCTGGCAAACGGGCGACACGGGCTGTCCGCGCCTGGAGGAGGCGCTGGCCTCGTTTGACTGCCGGATCAGCCAGGTGGTGAGCGTCGGTACGCACGACATTCTTTTTTGCGACATCGTTTCGATTATTCGCCACCCCGCGCCGCAAGGCCTGGTGTGGTTTGACCGCGGCTACCACGCGCTTATGCGACCCGCCTGTTAACCCGCTTTAAGGAGACAGATCATGTTCGGATTTCCCCACTGGCAGTTGAAATCGACCTCCACAGAAGCTGGCGTGGTCGCGCCGGATGAACGACTCCCGCTCGGGCAGACGATGGTGATGGGCGTCCAGCACGCGGTCGCCATGTTTGGCGCCACGGTATTGATGCCGATGCTGATGGGACTGGATCCCAACCTCTCTATTCTGATGTCGGGTATCGGTACCCTGCTGTTCTTTTTTGTCACCGGCGGGCGCGTGCCCAGCTATCTGGGATCAAGCGCCGCCTTTGTCGGCGTGGTGATCGCCACCACCGGGTTTAACGGCCAGGGAATCAACCCCAACCTGAGCGTGGCCCTCGGCGGCATCATCGCCTGCGGTCTGGTGTATACCCTGATAGGTCTGGTGGTAATGAAGATCGGCACGCGCTGGATCGAACGTATGATGCCTCCAGTCGTCACCGGCGCCGTGGTGATGGCGATTGGCCTGAACCTTGCGCCGATTGCGGTGAAAAGCGTCTCCGGCTCGCCGTTTGAAAGCTGGATGGCCGTCGTGACCGTGCTGTGCATCGGCCTGGTGGCGGTGTTTACGCGAGGCATGATCCAGCGGCTGCTGATCCTGGTCGGGCTGATTGTTGCCTGTCTGGTGTATGCCCTGCTGGCGAACGTTTTTGGTCTCGGCAAGCCGGTTGATTTTACGCTGCTGCATCAGGCCGCCTGGTTCGGTCTGCCGAAGGTGACCTCGCCCACCTTTAACACCCAGGCGATGATGCTTATCGCACCGGTGGCGGTGATCCTGGTGGCGGAAAATCTGGGCCACCTGAAGGCGGTCGCGGGGATGACCGGGCGCAGTATGGATCCGTACATGGGCCGCGCTTTCGTCGGCGACGGGCTGGCGACCATGCTCTCCGGTTCCGTGGGCGGCAGCGGCGTCACCACCTATGCCGAAAACATCGGCGTGATGGCGGTAACCAAAGTCTATTCGACGCTGGTCTTTGTCGCGGCGGCGGTGATGGCGATGCTGCTCGGCTTCTCGCCGAAGTTCGGCGCGCTGATCCACACCATTCCGTCACCGGTCATCGGCGGGGCCTCAATCGTGGTGTTTGGGCTGATCGCCGTGGCCGGCGCGCGTATCTGGGTGCAGCATCGGGTCGATCTCAGCCAGAACGGCAACCTGATTATGGTGGCCGTCACGCTGGTGCTGGGCGCAGGCGATTTTGCCCTGACGCTGGGCGGGTTTACGATCGGCGGGATTGGCACCGCGACCTTCGGCGCGATCCTGCTTAACGCCCTGCTGAGCCGCCGGATGGCCGCTGCGCCGCAGGGCGAGGTGGTACATCAGGATTCGTGATTTAACGTCGCGCTGTCATCTTCTGGCAGCGCGTTTTTCTTCCGCTTGAGCTTCAGCTCGCTCACCAGCACCCCGGCGACAATAAACGCCGCGCCCACCAGGGCCAGCAGCGGCAAACGCTCGCCGGCGAGTCGCCCGAAAATGCCTGCCCAGACCGGCTCACCGGTGTAGATCACCGTTGCCCGCGTCGGCGAGACACTGCGCTGCGCCCAGTTCATGGTGACCTGGATAATGGCGCTGAAGATACCCAGCCCCAGTGCGACTACCACCAGACCGGTGGACATCTGCGGCACGGACTCCCCTGCCGGAACCATCGTCGCAAAGGCCACCAGCGACGCCGTCGCGAGCTGCACCACCGTTACGCGTTTGACGTCGACCTTGCCCGCCCAGGCGCTAATTAGAATAATCTCCGCCGCAATGGCGATCGCCCCAATCAGGGTAATGATTTCGCCCGGCCCCAGCGCCAGCAGGTTATTTTCCGGCCCGGCCAGCAAAATCAGACCGATAAACGCCAGCACGATGCCAATACAGGACATCAGCCCCGGCAGCCGACCCAGGCACAGCCACTGCAGCAGCGGCACCAGGGGCACATACATGGCGGTGATAAATGCGGATTTGCTGCTGGAGATGGTCTGCAATCCCCACGTTTGCAGGCTGTAGCCCATCGCTATCGCCACCCCAATCGCCACGCCGGCCTTAAGCTCTTTCAGCGTCAGCCCCCTCAGCGTTTTAAGCGAAATTAGCCCCACGGCAAGCGCCGCCGTCGCAAAGCGCAGGCCAACAAAAAAGAACGGATCGCTGAGTGTCACCGCGTACTGAACGGCCAGAAACGTCCCGCCCCAGAACATGGTGATGAGAATGAGGATGGCTTCCTGCGGTTTAACGGAGAATTTGAAGCGTGAGACAGACATGCGGCACCAGAAAGAGAAAACAATTCTGTAGTGTGCGTTGCCTTTGGTTACAGTTCAATGTTGCAGAAATAAAAAACCGCCGGGAGATCCCGGCGGCAGAGGTTCAACCCGGCATATTACTTACTGCTGCCGTGGCTGTTTTTACCCCCTTTTTTACCAGCTTCTGATGCGCGCTGAGGGTCATTTTTAAAATTGCCCCCGCTGTGCTGGCCACCTTTACGACCTGCTTCTGATGCTCTTTCACGGTCTTCAGCGAAATTACCTGAACCACCACGATGGTTTGCCATCTCTAACCTCCAGAGTGTGAAACATTAGACATCATATTGCATTCAGTAAAAGAGGATTCTTTCACCTCGCGGCGCAAGGACGACGCCTCAATCTGTGCCGCGTGAAACTAAGCTTAGTGGACTGAGGCTGTCCGGCAAGCCAGAGGTAATATCCTGCAACATGATCTCAGTCTTTCGGGTGAGATGACGCGGCGTGGATGCATAAGCCATTCTTATCATTTTAAAAATCCGCGCCTGGAAAGTTGTATCATTTTGCTACAAAGCCATTTTTCTACTCATGTTGTTATAAATCAAATAAATGGCGTTCATTTTTGCAGTCTGGCCGTGATGGCATATCTTTAAAAGAGCGCAGCGATCCGCTGTCAGAGAAACCAACGAGGAGTGAAGCAAAATGGCAAAAGTTCTGGTGCTCTATTATTCCATGTATGGACACATTGAAACCATGGCTCACGCGGTAGCAGAAGGTGCAAACAGGGTTGACGGCGTTGAGGTTGTGGTGAAACGCGTACCGGAAACCATGCAGGCGGAAGCCTTCCTGAAAGCCGGGGGGAAAACGCAAAACGCCCCGGTCGCCACCCCGCAGGAGCTGGCGGATTATGATGCCATTATCTTCGGCACCCCGACCCGCTTCGGCAATATGTCAGGCCAGATGCGCACCTTCCTCGATCAAACCGGCGGACTTTGGGCATCCGGGGCGCTCTACGGCAAACTCGCCAGCGTGTTCAGCTCTACCGGCACCGGCGGCGGTCAGGAGCAGACGATTACCTCAACCTGGACTACCCTTGCTCATCACGGGATGGTGATTGTGCCAATTGGCTACGGCGCGCAGGAGCTGTTTGACATTTCCCAGGTGCGTGGCGGTACGCCGTACGGCGCAACCACCATTGCCGGTGGGGATGGCTCACGTCAGCCAAGCAATGAAGAACTGTCTATCGCCCGCTATCAGGGTGAATACGTCGCGGGTCTGGCCAAAAAACTGAACGGCTAACACCCAACAGGAGGACAAGCATGCCAACTCAAGAATCCAAAGCTCACCACGTGGGCGAATGGGCAAGTTTACGCAACACCTCTCCGGAGATTGCCGAAGCTATCTTTGAAGTCGCGAAATACGATGAAAAGCTGGCCGAGCAGATTTGGGAGGAAGGTAACGATGAGGTGCTGGTGCGCGCCTTCGAAAAAACGGATAAAGACTCGCTCTTCTGGGGCGAGCAAACCATCGAACGTAAAAACGTCTAAGCGTTTCCCCCCGCCGCAGCGGGGGGTTCTCTTTTACTTCGCCGCGTTATTCATCACCGCATTGAATTTGTCGACAGGACAGAAGCCGTTCGCATCTACCGGGCAGCCTTTCAGCTCCAGCGTCACGCGCTGTGCAGGCGACTGCAGCGACAGCACGCTGGCGTTGCGCAGCTGCTCTGAGCTCTGATAGACATACTCAATTTTCATCAACTCCTGGTTGGCATTTTTGTCATGCCAGCGCTGGAAGACAATCTTGCCGCCAATCGGGGTGCGTTCCTGCTGGTCGTGCAGCTGATACGGTTTGAAATCCAGGGCCGTCAGCAGGGAAGCAATGTTCGAGTCATGTCCCACCAGCAGGGTGATCTTAGGCGCTTTAGCCTGGTCGGTGACCAGCGTTTTATCGATATATTTCACCAGCGGCTTCGCTACGTTTTGCGCCACCTCGGTTGAGGTAAACAGCGAGTCCTGATAGCCGTTCTTCAGCTTCGACAGCACGCGCCACTGCTGGTCGGTTTTGATTTCTCCCCAGGCCACCTGGTCAGCCGGGAAGCCTTCGTAATACTGTAGCGTAAACGCGTCCACCAGCGAGTTACCCACCTTCAGCGGCCCGGATACGCCAGGCTCTTTTTCATAGTCGGCGCTGAAGGTATCTTTTGCGTCCGCCAGAGAGCAGACTTTTTTCTCTTTGCAGGACGGCGAATCGGCGTAGTTCGTCATCTGCTCAAGCAGCTTATAGCTTTCGCCAAGCT
Organism: Enterobacter sp.; assembly: GCF_977039595.1. Lineage (NCBI taxonomy): Bacteria > Pseudomonadati > Pseudomonadota > Gammaproteobacteria > Enterobacterales > Enterobacteriaceae > Enterobacter > Enterobacter sp. The sequence goes on along the minus strand of NZ_CDRQYH010000019.1, from coordinate 34,748 downwards.
GCATTTTCTGCCGCTCGGTCTCCATCGCCTTGAGCGCTTTTTCGCGGAATTCCGGCGTGTTATCGGTAATCACCGGGTTGAACGTCGGGTCCATGGTGCCCATTTTTTCCTGATGGTGCACGGGCACATCGCAGCCCGGGAACGCGCCGGTAATGAAGAACTGCGCGGTGGCGACGGTACGCTGCAGGCTGTTGGCGTAAGCATAAACGCTATCCGCCGCTGGACATTCTCCCGTCTTCACCATCCCCTGCTGCGCCAGCCACTCGCGCATATAATGGCCCATATAGACTTCCAGCACGCCACCCTTGGTGGTGAGCTGACCGCCCGGCACCTCCCACTCCGGCCACTGCTTCGGCGTGGACTGCTCCAGCACGCTGCCGTTATTAGCGAGCGGCGCGCGCAGGTTATGGCGACTCATGATTAAAACTTGCTCCAGCTGATACCCTTCCGGCGTCTCTTGCGCCTGCACGCCAAACGTTGCTGAAATGGAACCGGCGACTGCCAGCGCGAGTAGTGCTTTTCTCATCCCTAATTCCTCACTCGTTTTAAAATGTCGCGTTCAGTGTGACAGATTCGTGACAATTTTCCGGGAAGCATTTCTCAAACTGATGATTAACATGCTTACGACGCGTGCAGATTAGTTTTATAATAAAACCACACCCCACCGGAGAATTCGCTGTGAAACGTACCCGCCTTGAAGAGAGCACCTGCCCCGTCGCCCGTTCGCTGGATATTATAGGCGACTGGTGGTCGCTGCTGATTGTTCGCGACGCGCTACGCGGGATTAAACGCTTCGGCGAGTTCCAGAAAAGCCTCGGTATCGCAAAAAATATGCTGACTACGCGGCTAAAACTGCTGGTCGACGAGGGCATCCTCCGGCTTCAGCCTGCGTCTGAAGGCAGCGCCTGGCAGGAGTATGTCCTGACCGATAAAGGGCGCGCCCTGCAAACGGTGCTGGTTGCCCTCTCCCAGTGGGGCAACGAGTTTTTGTTCGCGGAAAACGAATACGGCACCGTGCTGGTCGATACCGAACAGCGCAAACCCCTGCGTAAACTGGCGCTTATCGCCGACGACGGGCGCGAACTGACGCCTGAAGAGATCGTGGCTAAACCCCCCTCCTGACCGTTCCCGACGGCAAAAGCACAAAATGCTCGCAAATATGGTTGCATTATAAAACCAAATAGCAGAGAGTTTATTCAGTTTCATATTGAAACCAAATAACCCACTCTGCTTTGAGGTAACACACGATGACTACGCAAATCACAACAGCCCTGATTACGGGTGCCTCTTCCGGGATCGGTGCCGTCTATGCTGATCGACTTGCCGCGCGCGGCGCTAACCTGGTGCTGGTCGCCCGTCGCGAGGATCGCCTGAAAATCCTCGCCGCCGACCTTCGCGCGCGCTATGGCGTGGCCGTCGATATTCTGGTTGCCGATCTCACCGATGAAGCCGGGATCCGCGCCGTGGAAGAAGAGCTGCGCAGCAATACCGCCATTGATACGCTCGTTAACAACGCGGGCACCGCGCAGATGGCACCGTTCCTCGCGGGCGAGGTGGCGCAGCATCAGGCCATCAATACCCTGAACACTACGGCGCTGATGCGTCTGACCTACGCCATCCTGCCGCGCCTGGCGCAGAACAATCGCGGCACGCTGATCAATATCGCGTCCGTGCTGGCCCTGCACGTCCGGGCGGGCAGCGCGCTTTACAGCGCCACCAAGGCGTGGGTATTGAGCTTTACACGTGGGTTACAGGAAGAATTTGCCGACAGCAACGTGCGCATTCAGGCCGTACTGCCTGCCGCCACGGCGACTGAAATCTGGAGCCATTCAGGCGTCACGGTGGACGATCTGCCGGAAGGATCGGTGATGACCACCGACAACATGGTGGATGCGTCGCTGGCGGGTCTGGATCAGGGTGAACCGATCACCATCCCGCCGATGCATGACGCCGCCCTGTGGGATCGCTACGAAGCGGCGCGTCTTGAGCTGTTCAACAGCGCGCGCACCGGCATTCCGGCGCCGCGCTACGTAAAACAATAGCCTAACGCTGAAGCTGGTCGCCGTACTCACTCATCCAGGCGGCCAGCGGGGAGAGTGCGTCCTGCAGGGTTAACCCCAGCGCGGTGATCTGATACTCCACGCGCGGCGGGATCTCCGGGTAGACCGTCCGCGTCACCAGCCCGCGCTGCTCAAACAGGCGCAGCTGCTTAGTCAGCTCTTTCTGCGTGATGGGGGCAGCCGCCCGCAGCAGATCGCCAAAGCGTACGGGCGTATTAAAGACAATCAGGCGATAGAGAATGGGGATCGCCCACTTACCGGAAATCAGGTTCACAAACTGCGTCATCGGGCAGGTATACGCCTCAGATTTTTTTTCACAGCACACCTCCAGCATTTCTGCCATAGCACACCTCTTGCCTCTTTAGTATCCATTTGGTACCTGGTTTCCTTTCGATACTAACGTTTCTATAGTGCTTTCTCCAGTGACATTTCAGGAGATGAATATGGGTCGTTTAACAGATAAATATACGCTGATTACCGGCGGCACCAGCGGCATCGGTCTCGCCACCGCGCAGGCGTTTATCGCCGAAGGCGCGCGCGTCGCCGTGACCGGGCGTAACCCGGACACCCTCGCCGAAGCAGAACGTATTCTTGGCGATAAGGCCTGGGTGATCCCAACCGATGCGGGCGATATCTCGTCGCAAAAAGCCCTGGCGGAAACCCTCGCCGCCCTCTGGCCGCGCCTGGACGCGGTGTTTCTCAACGCCGGCGACGTAACGCACGCGCCGCTGGAAGAGTGGCGGGAAGAGACCTGGGATCGCCTGATGGGCATCAACCTGAAGGGACCGTTCTTTTTGATTCAGGCGCTGCTGCCGCTGCTGAATAATCCGTCGTCGGTGATCCTCTGCGGCTCCGTGAGCGCGCGCATCGGCCTGCCCACCAGCAGCGTGTATGCCGCGAGCAAGGCCGCACTGCTGTCGCTGGCGCGCACGCTCTCGGCGGAACTGCTGCCGCGCGGGATACGCGTCAACGGCCTGAGCCCCGGTCCGGTGGAGACCCCGGCGTTTACCAAAACGGGCTTAAGCGACGAGGCGCTTAACGCGATGATGGCGGAAATCATCAAGATGGTGCCGCTCGGCAGAATGGGCTCAACGGCGGAGCTGGCAAAAGCCGCGCTCTATCTGGCGTCCGACGAGTCGAGCTACACGGTAGGAACGGAGCTGCTGGTGGACGGCGGAATGGGGAGCCTGTAACTCAAAAGGCGCTGATGCCGGTGACCGCGCCGACATACAGCGCCGCCCACGCGCAGGCGGAAAGCAGGCTGACGAGGTAGACCCTGACTGCATTCAGCCTGAGCATGCCCGCCGCCAGCGGCACAATGTAACGCAGCACCGCCAGAAAACGCGACGTAAACAGCACGATGACGCCGTTCTTTTGCAGCTGATGCTGTACCCGTAAAAACGTAGCGGCATGCTTTGAGGTGAAACGCGTGACCAGCCGGGTGTGCCCCATCATCTGCCCTAAGTGGTAGTTCAGCACCGATCCCGCCGTTGCCCCCATCACTACGGCCAGCCATGCCAACGCAGGATGCATGCTCCCCTGGCTGACGGTAATGCCCGCCAGCAGCATCACCGACGCGGGCGGCAGCACGGAGGAGATCAGCACCGTCGATTTACTCAGCGCCATCACAAATAACAGCGCGAAAAGATGTGCCGGATACAGCGCAAAATGATTCAGCAGATTATCAAGCCACGCCATTTTCTCTCCTCCGTTAATTATTTAATCCTCCATTTAAAATGAATAAACCTAAATAAACCCTCAACGCTTTATTAATAATATTTATCTAAACCGTTCTTAAACATTATTTAATTTCCTGAGCGGTAAATTTAAACAGGCGTATTATTTCCCTCGTTTTACAACGATCTCGTTATGGCGAGGCTCCTGTACAAATACACGTTATCGCTCTGGTAGGTTCGAGAGAACCGGCACAGGGTAAAACAGGCACTGTCGAATCAAGGCTTTGTCAGTATAACTTCCCTCACGGGATACGGTGTACAGTGCTGAACCCAGGACGTGGGGATCTCCTCTTCGACATGCCCTGTCTTGCTCGCCCCTGAGAGATGTTATTATTCAAAGGGAATTCACTATGTCTTACGCTATTCACAACCAAAACCTGGCATTCAATGACAGCGCTGTCGCGCAATATATGAATACCGATTTTATTGTCCTTGATATTTCATTATGCGTGGCGTTGGCGCGCGAGCAATTCTTCGAAAAATTAAAAGACGACGATATTCCGTCTCATATTTTTATTGAAGACAATGGTCGCCTGGCGGGCATGATTGCCGTGCGTAAATTGCTGCAAACCGCCGACACGGTCCAGCCGGTGAAATCGCTGATGATTTCGCAGTTTTTGCAGGTCAAACCGGAGGATGAACGTGCCGACGTTGCCGGACTGCTGGCGCACGGCGGCGCGGATGTGGTGCCTGTGGTCACCCACGGTAAGCTCGTCGGCTGCCTGACGGAGCGCGAAATCGCCCATCTGCTGGAAGATGACGTCACCGAAGACGCCCAGCTTCAGGGGGCGACGCTACCGCTGGAGAAGCCCTATCTGGATACCAGTCCGTATAGCCTGTGGAAGAAACGCTCCGTCTGGCTGCTGCTGCTTTTTGTCGCAGAAGCCTACACCAGCTCGGTGATCCAGCATTTCGAAGAGGCGCTGGAGTCCGCCATCGCGCTGGCGTTCTTTATTCCACTGCTGATCGGCACGGGCGGCAACAGCGGGACGCAGATCACCTCCACGCTGGTGCGCGCCATGGCGCTGGGAGAAGTCCGTCTGCGCGACGTTGGCCGCGTGCTGCGTAAAGAGATGACCACCTCGCTGATGATTGCCGCCACGCTCGGTATCGCAGGGTGTATCCGCGCCTGGATGATGGGGATTGGGCTGGAGATTACACTCATCGTCAGCCTGACGCTGGTGTGCATTACGCTCTGGAGTGCAATTGTGTCGTCCGTCATTCCGATGGTGCTCAAGCGCTGCGGCATTGACCCGGCTGTCGTCTCCGCGCCGTTTATTGCGACGCTTATCGACGGTACCGGGCTGATTATCTACTTTAAGATCGCGCAATATACGCTGGGGCTGGAGTAACGCGGTCCGCCAGCTGGATCACCGCTCGCGAAAACGCCTCAATCGCCAGGGCGACATCTTCAGCCATCACCGATTCCGCCGGATGGTGGCTGACACCTCCTTTGCAGCGCACAAACAACATGCCGACCGGCCAGCGTTCCGCGATGGCAATCGCATCATGGCCCGCACCGCTGGGTAGCGATAGCGAGCGACCCTGTACCGATTTGACCGCCTCCTCCAGCACGTTTTGCAGGTGGGTATCGCACGGCGTGGCGGCAATGCGGTAAAACTCCTCGGCGCTGAAGTCCAGATTGCGGCGCGATGCGATCGCCTGCGCATGCTCCAGCAGCTCGTTAAGCAACCGATCCAGCGGCGCATCCTGCGGGCCGCGAATATCCAGCGAGAGCTGAACCTCGCCGGGGATCACGTTCACCGCCCCCGGCAGGCAGCGCAGTTCGCCAACCGTCGCCACCAGGTTTCCGCCCTGCTGTCGGGTAGCGTTTTCAATGATGACCATCCACTCGGCGGCGGCGGCCAGCGCATCCCTGCGGTGGTGCATCGGCACGGTTCCCGCGTGCCCGGCCTCGCCGGTAAACCGGCAGTTCAGACGACGCGCGCCGTTAATGGCTTGCACCACGCCCAGGGCGAGCGCCTCCTGCTCAAGGCACGGCCCCTGCTCAATATGCAGCTCCAGATAGGCGCTGAAATCCACCTGACGGCGCGCGGCATGCAACACGCGGGCAGGATCGAGCCCCACCAGGGTCATCGCCTGCGCCACGCTGATTCCGCTGGCGTCGGCTTTCTCCAGCCAGCCCTGCGGCCAGGTGCCGGTGATGCCCCGGCTGCCTAACAGCGTAATGCCGAAGCGGGTACCCTCTTCGTCGCAAAAGCCGACAATCTCGATGGCCTGCGCCAGATGCACACCCTGCTGGCGCAGGCTGTCCACCACCTCAATGGCGGCAAGCACGCCGAGCATGCCGTCGTAGCGCCCGGCATTGCGCACGGTATCGAGATGCGAGCCGAGCAGCACCGCCTGCGCCCCCTCCTGCTGGCCTTCATAGCGTCCGCAGATATTGCCCACGCTGTCCTGCCAGACGGTCATGCCCGCCTGGCACATCCACTCTCCGATCAGCTGGTTAGCCTGCAGATGCTGCGTGGAGAGATAGACTCGCGTCAGGCCGTCCGGGGTTTCGCTGATGGCGGCCAGCGCGTCGGCGCGCGCCATCACCCGCTCTGCCGCCGGGCTCATTGCGGCGTCTCGCGGCGATAGTGGTCCCACGCGGCCTGCATGGCGGCCCCCTGCGTGGTGGAGAATTTCAGGTAGTTCAGCACCGACTCCAGCGCGCTCAGGGTGGTCATCACGCAGTCCTTGCGTGCGTTGTAGCCCATGGTGCCAATGCGCCAAACTTTGCCGTGCAGCGGGCCAAACGAGGTGCCGATTTCAATCCCGAAATCCTCCAGCATCAGCTTACGCACCTGGTCACCGTTGATGCCCTGCGGGATCACCACGCCCAGCACGTTGTTCATCTTGTGTTTCAGGTCGCCGAAGGTCTCCAGCCCCATCGCCTGAATGCCCTTCAGCAGCGCATCGCCGTGCAGCCTGTGGCGAGCGATGCCGTTATCCAGCCCCTCCTGCAGGATCAGACGCGCGCACTCGCGGGCGCCAAACAGCGCGGTGGTGGCTTCGGTGTGGTGGTTAAGACGTTCCGGCCCCCAGTAGTCCATCACCATGCCGAGATCGAAGTAGTTGGAGTAGATCATCTCCTCGTCGCCGTCGCGGTGGGCGTCGGTGCGTATGCCTTCCTCAACGCATTTGCGGCGGCGGATCGCCTCCTCCATGCGCGCGCTCAGGGTGATCGGCGAGGTGCCCGACGGGCCGCCGAGGCATTTCTGCATCCCGGCAGAGACGGCATCCAGCCCCCAGGCATCGGTTTCCAGCGCGTTACCGCCGAGCGACGCGGTGGCATCGGTGTAAAACAGCACGTCGTAGCGGCGGCAGATCGCGCCCAGCTCGGCGAGCGGCTGCAGCATGGTGGTGGAGGTGTCGCCCTGCACGGTCAGCAGCAGGCGCGGACGAATACGCTTAATCGCATCCTCGACCTGATCCGGGGTAAACACCTCGCCCCACGGCACCTCGATGGTATGCACCTCCGCGCGGCAGCGGCGGGCAATTTCGCACAGCAGGTGGCCAAAGCGGCCAAAGACCGGCACCAGCACCTTATCTCCCGGGCGGATGGCGGAGACCAGAATGGCTTCAATCCCCGCGCGGGAGGTACCGTCCACCAGCATCGTCCAGCGGTTTTCGGTGCGGAATACCCCGCGATAAAGCGCCATCACCTCGTTCATGTAGTGGGTCATGGCCGGATCGTACTGCCCGATCAGCTGGCTCGACATGGCGCGCAGCACGCGCGGGTCGGCGTTGATCGGGCCCGGCCCCATCAGCAGGCGCTGCGGCGGGTTGATTTGCGGAAAGTGTGCGATATCCATTGTTAAGTCCTTATCAGTTGAGGCCGCGCACGGAGGAGATGAACTGCTTCAGTTCCGTGGTCTGCGGGTTGGCGAACAGCGTTTTGCTGTCGCCCTGCTCCCAGACTTTCCCCTGGTGCATAAACACCACGCGGTCGCCCACTTCGCGGGCAAAATTCATTTCATGGGTAACCAGTATGAGCGTCATCCCCTCGGCCGCCAGCTGCTCCAGAACTTTGAGCACTTCGCCCACCAGCTCCGGGTCGAGCGCGGAGGTGATCTCATCGCAGAGCAATACTTTCGGCGACATCGCCAGCGCGCGGGCAATCGCCACGCGCTGCTGCTGGCCGCCGGAGAGGCTCGACGGGTAGTAATCCAGACGATCGCCGAGGCCAACCTTCTCCAGCATGCGCTGCGCCAGCTCGCGGCATTCGGCGGCGCTTTTCTTCAGCACCCGACGCGGGGCGAGCATCACGTTTTCCAGCGCCGTCATGTGCGGGAACAGGTTGAAGCTCTGGAACACCATCCCCACCGAGCGGCTGATTTCACGCGCCTGGGAATCCCGGTCGGTAATGGTCATGCCGCCCAGCTTGATGCTGCCGTCCTGATAGCCTTCCAGACCGTTAATGCAGCGCAGCAGCGTGCTTTTGCCCGATCCGCTGCGCCCGATAATGGAGATCACCTGGCCCATGTCGATATCCAGATCGACGCCCTTGAGCACGTGGTTATCGCCGTAGTACTTCTGCACCTGATTAATGGTGATGAGAGGCATTGAATTTCGTCTCCAGATAGCGGCTGTAGCGCGACAGCGGATAACACAGAATAAAGTAGCCGAGCGCCACCAGCGCAAAGACCTTAAACGGCTGATAGGTCACGTTGGTCAGCATGGTCCCGGCCTTGGTCAGCTCGACAAAACCGATAATCGACGCCAGCGCGGTGCCTTTGATCACCTGCACGGCAAAGCCGACCGTCGGCGCAATGCCGATGCGCAGCGCCTGCGGGGCGACGACGCGAAACAGGGTCTGGCCGAAGGTCAGACCCAGACAGCGCGACGCTTCCCACTGCCCCTTCGGTAAAGCGCGAATGCAGCCGTTCCAGATATCGAGCAGAAACGCGCTGGTGTAAAACGTCAGCGCCAGCGATGCGGCGGTCCACGGCGAGACGTCGATGCCGAACAGCGCCACGCCGAAGAAGGCTAGGAACAGCTGCATCAGCAGCGGCGTGCCCTGAAACAGCTCAATATAGCCGCGGATAATGCGCTTCACCGTGCGCCCGCCCGTCAGGCGCAGCAGCAGGAGCGGCAGCGTTACCACCGCCCCGCCGACGAACGCCACCAGCGACAGCAGCACCGTCCAGCGTCCGGCCAGCAGCAGGTTGCGAATAATGTCCCAGTCGGTAAAGGTGGTCATCATGCCTGCACCCCCAGCCATTTGCGTCCTGCCGCCATCATCAGCTGGCGCAGGGTTATCGACAGCGCCAGGTAAATCCCGGTTGTCACCAGATAAACCTCAAAGCTCAAAAACGTTCTGGACTGGATCAGGTTGGCGGCGAAGGTCAGCTCTTCATAGGAGACCTGCGACACCACCGACGAGCCGAGCATCACGATGATGCACTGGCTCACCAGCGCCGGGTAAATGCGCTGCAGCGCGGGCGGCAGCACCACGCGAATAAAGGTCTGCAGGCGGGTGAGCCCCAGCACGCGTCCGGCTTCCCACTGCCCTTTCGGCGTGACCTGAATGCCCGCGCGGATAATCTCGGTGCTGTAGGCGCCCAGGTTTACCACCATGGCCAGCAGCGCCGCTTCACCCGCCGTCATCTTCAGGCCAAGATTTGGCAGGCCGAAGACAATGAAAAACAGCTGTACCACAAACGGCGTGTTGCGGATGATCTCCACGTAGCCGCCCCAGATCCGGCTGAACCAGGTCGTGCGTCCGCTGCGGATCGCCGCCCCGAAAATCCCTATCGCCAGCCCGCCGACGGTCGCCATCACCGTCAGTTGAACGGTGACCCACAGCCCTGCCAGCAGCTCCGGCCAGTGCGGCCAGAGCGCGGAGAAATCAAGTTGCTCAGTCATCGGCTCAGGCGCCAAGGTTTGCCGGCAGCGGGGCCTTCAGCCATTGCTCAGACAGGCCGTTCAGCGTGCCGTCCTTGATGCCCTGCTCAATCAGCGCATCCACTTTTGCCTTCAGAGCCGGTTCGTTTTTCTTCAGGCCAATAAAGCACGGCGAATCTTTCAGCATAAAGCTCGGCACCGGGGCTTTATCCGCGTTCTGGCGCGAAATGGCCGCCACCACGAGGTTACCGGTTGCCACGTACTGCACCTGCCCCGACAGGTAAGCGGAGAGCGTGGTGTTATTGTCTTCGTAGCGTTTCACGTCCGCGTCTTTCGGCGCCAGTCCAGTCAGCACCATGTCCTCCACCGCCCCGCGCGTCACGCCGATGGTTTTTCCGCTCAGCGCGGCGGCGTCCTTCAGCTCGGCCCCTTTTGGACCAAACACGCCAAGGAAGAACGGCGCATAGGCGCGGCTGAAGTCGATCACCTTCTCGCGCTCCGGGTTTTTACCGAGGCTGGAAATGACCAGGTCCACCTTATCAGTTTGCAGGTACGGCACGCGGTTGGCGCTGGTCACCGGCACCAGCTGCAGCTTGAGCTTCATCTGTTTGGCGAGATAGCGCGCCATATCGATGTCGTACCCCTGGGGCTGCAGATCGGTCCCCACCGAGCCAAACGGCGGGAAGTCCTGCGGAACGGCAATACGGATAGTGCCGCGCTTCTCGATATCCTGTAGCTGGTCAGCCTTTGCCGGCAGCTGCGTGAAGAGGCATGCTGCCCCGGCCAGTGCAATCAACAATTTTTTCATGGTGCTTCCCCGTAACGTTAACATGAAACAAAAGATTCTTTGAATGTGATTTTGCAACTAATGCGCCAGATAAGGCGAAGCGGGAAATATTCTTGTAAAGCCTGATAAAACGCGGACGGGGCGGAAATGCTCTCCATTTTCGCCCCGCCATTACGCACCATTTTAATGCAAAGCACCAGCCTGATGCCCCATTATCGTTGTTCGAGCTCGTCCAGCTGCTGATAGAGGGAGGCAATCTCGTGAATGCGCGGACGGCCTTTATCGAGGATCTCATGCAGGAAGGCGTTCGCCAGCAGGTTGATCAGACTGTTAACCGAGGAATAGCTGTCATAGGCCGAGACGCTATCCAGCGGGGCGCAGAGCTGCCAGCTGGCGAGCGGAAACAGGCTGTGGGCCTGCGGCTCGCACATCAGCAGCACCGGAATACCGCTGCTCTGAAGCTGCTGCATCAGCGGGCGGATAATGCGCGGACGGCGGCGGAAGGCCATCATGACCACCAGATCGTCCGGCGTTAAGTCCACCAGCTCCTCGCTCAGGCTCTGCCCCGGCTGCGGCAGGACCAGCACCTGACCGCGCGCCTGCAGCAGCTGCTGGCGCAGGTGGAGCGCCGCCGGATAGGCGTTACGCATGCCGATAATCACGATCCGCCGCGCCTTCACCATGCAGGCCAGGGCGTCGGCAAACTGCTGCGCGTCGAGGGCATTGATCCACTGGGTCAGGTTCGCCATCTCCTGCTTGTAGTGGCGTGCCAGCAGCGTGTTGCCCTGGACCGCGTCGCGGTTATCGGTGAGCGGCATCCCGCTCTGGCGCAGGGTGCGCAGCTCTTCGCGCATGTCCTTATATTTCTCATAGCCCAGACGCTTAAACAGACGGCTCACCGTGGCTTTCGATACCCCGCTCAGCTGCGCCAGCTCGGCGCTGTTGTAGCTAATAAGATCGTCAAAATGATCAAAAATAAAGTCCGCCACCCGCTGCTCCTGCGGCGACAGCGACGGGTATTGTGCTTTCAGACGTTCATCCAGTTGTTCCATAGCGCCTCTGTAACTTTTGTTTCATTACATTTTGGTTTTCATTCTACCTTTCATTATACGTGCCAGTTTACTGAAACTTTTCTTTCAGAACTGGAACAGCTTTTGCAGCGCCTTGTGACTTTCAGGGTTACGAGGACTCTTCATGCAAAGTAATGTCTCCACACACGGTATGGCGGTTGCGCCCCACCACCTCGCCAGCCAGAGCGCGCTGACGGTGCTACGCGAAGGCGGCAGCGCGATAGAAGCGATGGTCGCGGCGGCGGCCACCATCGCCGTGGTTTACCCGCATATGAACGGGCTGGGCGGCGATGGCTTCTGGCTTATCGTGCCGCCGGAAGGCGACCCCATCGCCATTGACGCCAGCGGCGCGGCGGGATCGCACGCGACGCTGGCCGCCTACGATGGGCTCACGCAGATCCCCCATCGCGGACCGCAGGCGGCGCTAACCGTCGCCGGCACGGTCAGCGGCTGGGACGAGGCGCTGAAGGTTTCCCGTGAGATGACCGGCAAGTCGCTGCCGCTGGCCCGCCTGCTGGCCGACGCTATTGACTACGCGCAGAACGGCACGCCGGTCACGGCCTCTCAGGCTCACGCCACTGCCAGCAAGTTCGACGAGCTGAAGGATGTGCCGGGCTTCGCGGAAACCTGGCTGGTCGACGGCAAGCCGCCGCAGGCCGGGAGCCGCTTTTACCAGCCCGCCATGGCTACAACCCTGAGGCGCCTGGCGGAAGACGGTCTTGACAGTTTTTATCGCGGCCCGCTGGCGGACGTGCTGGCGCACGGCATGGAGACGCTAGGCCTGCCCGTTACGCTGGCCGATTTACACGCCCACGCTGCCCGGCGCACCGCGCCGCTGACGCTGCAGCATCAGCAGGGGGAGATCTTTAACCACGCCCCGCCGACGCAGGGGCTGGTCTCGCTGGCGATACTCGGCATCACCGACCGACTGAACATGGCGGAGGCCGACGACGCCGAAACCCTTCACCGCATCGTTGAAGCCACCAAGCTGGCCTTTGGCCTGCGTGATGCCCACATCACCGACCCGCGCGAGCTGAAAACCGATATTCAGGATCTGCTGGATCCCGCCGCCCTGCAGGCGCTTGCCAACAGGGTTGACGACGGCCGGGCCGCACCGTGGGGAACCGGAAAAGGCCCCGGCGATACGGTGTGGATGGGGGTGATGGACAGCAGCGGGCTTGCCGTGTCGTTTATCCAGAGCATTTATCACGAGTTCGGCAGCGGCGTGGTGCTGCCCGATACCGGCATCGTCTGGCAGAACCGAGGGGCATCATTCAGCCTCGATCCCGCCCATCTTCTGGCCCTCGCGCCGGGCAAACAGCCGTTCCACACCCTGAACCCGGCGGCGGCGCGTCTGAAGGACGGTCGCGTGATGGTCTACGGATCGATGGGCGGCGACGGACAGCCGCAGACCCAGGCCGCGATCTTTACCCGCTACGCGATTCAGGACGTGCCTTTACAGGAGAGCATTTCCCGCCCGCGCTGGCTGCTGGGGCGCACCTGGGGACAAACCTCGGACACCTTAAAGCTTGAAGGACGTTTTTCACCCGAGACGGTCGTGCGCCTGCGGGCACTCGGTCACGAGGTGGAGCTTTTCCCTGACTTTAGTGAAGCCATGGGCCACGCGGGCGCGATTGTCCGCCACCCCAACGGGCTGTTCGAAGGGGCATTTGACCCGCGCAGCAACGGCGCGGCCGCCGGATTCTGAGGAGAAAAAAAATGACGACACACCAACCCGACTGGCAGGCATACCTGGCGCAAATGGAAACTGTACTCGGCGTGACGCTGGATGACGCCCGCCGCGCCGAGCTGCAGCTGCAGTTCAGCCGCATAGCCACCATGGCCGCCCCGCTGATGGCGCTGCCGCTCGACGACCGTCTGGAGATTGCAGGAGTGTATAAAGCATGACGCTACACGAGATGAGTATCAGCGCGATCCAGCAGGCGCTAAGCGCTGGGGAGCTGAGCGCTCGCGAGATCGCCCGACAGACGCTGGAGGGGATTGCGCGCGTTAACCCGCAGATCGGCGCCTGGACCGCCGTGACGGAAGCACGCATGCTCGCCGAGGCCGACAATATCGATACCCTGCGACGGGAAAAGCGCCCCCTGCCGCCGCTGGCGGGCGTGCCCTACGCGGTAAAAAATCTGTTCGACGTTGCCGGTCACACCACCCTCGCCGGAGCCGAATTGTTCAGCCAGCGCCCTGCCGCCGCCGCTGACAGTTTTGCGGTGCGCCAGCTGCGTAGCGCGGGCGGGCTGCTGACCGGGATGGTCAATATGGACGCCTACGCCTACGGTTTTACCACCGAGAACAGCCACTACGGCACGACGCGTAACCCGCACGACCTGACGCGCATTGCGGGCGGGTCGTCCGGCGGTTCAGCCGCCGCGGTGGCCGCCGGGCTGGTGCACTTTTCGCTCGGCACAGACACCAACGGCTCGATTCGCGTTCCGGCCTCCCTGTGCGGTATCTATGGCCTGAAGCCCACCTTTGGCCGCCTGTCGCGATCCGGCAGCCATCCGTTTGTCGCGAGCCTGGATCATATCGGCCCCTTCGCCCGCCGCGTGTGCGACCTGGCGTCCGTGTATGATGCGCTGCAGGGACGGGATACCAGCGACGGTTTTCAGGCCGAGTGCTCCCGGGAACAGACGCGCCCCCTGCTCGATCGCGGGCTTGATGGCCTGCGCTGCGCGGTGCTCGGCGGCTATTTCACCACCTGGTGCGACGCAGACGCCAGAGCCGCCGTGGCGCGGGTGGCGAAGGCGCTCGACGTGCAGGATGAGCTGCAGTTCCCTGACGCCGAGCTGGCGCGTTCCGCTGCGTTTATCATCAGCGCCTCCGAAGGGGGAAATCAATACCTGCCCGCGCTTCGCCATGAACCGGCGCGTTTTGAGCCGCACTCTCGCGAACGGCTGCTGGCCGGGGCGATGATCCCCTCAGCCTGGTATATTCAGGCCCAGCGGTTTCGCGCTCACGCCCGGCAGGCGTTCAAAACCCTGTTCGCGCAGGCCGACGTGCTGATCGCCCCGGCCACTCCGCGCAGCGCCACGCTGGCGGGTGAGCAGACCATGGAGATTAACGGCCAGCCGCTGCCCATTCGCGCCAGCATGGGGATGCTGACCCAGCCAATTTCGTTTTTGGGCCTGCCCGTGACCACCGTTCCCCTGCGCACCGCGCAGGGTGCGCCCATCGGCCTGCAGCTGATTGCCGCGCCGTTTAACGAGCAGGCCTGCCTGCGCGTCGCGCGGGTTCTGGAAGAGAACGGTATCACCGATGCCCGCCCGGCGGAGATAGCAGCATGATGAATCACGATGACATTAACCTCCCGTGGGTGGTTGCCGAGGTGACCGCTGCGTTTTACCGGTATGAGGACGCGCTGGTGAGCAACAACGTTGCGGTGCTGGACGAGCTGTTCTGGCACGACAAAAGCACGGTGCGTCTCGGAGCGGGTGAAAACCTGTACGGGATTGATGAAATCCGCGCCTTTCGGGCGGCGCGCCCGTCCGCCGGATTGCAGCGGACGCTGCGCCACACAGTGATTACCACCTTCGGGGAGGATTATGCCGTGTGCAGCACCGAGTTTACCCGCGCGGGGACGGAACGCATTGGCCGCCAGCAGCAGACGTGGGTACGGTTTGCCTACGGGTGGCGGATCGTGGCGGCGCAGGTGAGTTTGATGTCGTAGTCGTAGGCCGGGTAAGGCGCAGCCGCCACCCGGCTAAAGACGGCTCAGTTATTTCTGAAACGGATGCACCTCCCGCCAGTGGTCGGCAATCTGCTGGCGGGTACAGACCCATACCCGCTCGTGCTGCTGCACATAATCCAGGAACTTCTGCAGCGCGCGAAAACGCCCCGGTCTCCCCAGCAGGCGACAGTGCATGCCGATGGACATCATCTTCGGCGCGCTTTCTCCCTCTTCGTACAGCACGTCAAAACTGTCCTTCAGGTAGGTATAGAACTGCTCGGCCGTGTTAAACCCCTGCGCGGTCGCGAAGCGCATGTCGTTCGCATCCAGCGTATACGGCACAATCAGGTGCGGCTTGCGGGTGCCGTCGCTGCAGGCTACTTCCGTCCAGAAGGGCAAATCGTCGCCGTAGTAGTCGCTGTCGTAGTCAAAACCACCGTGCTCCACCACCAGCTGGCGCGTGTTGGGGCTGTCTCGTCCGGTGTACCAGCCCGCTGGCGGCTTGCCGAACAGGTCGGTCAGAACGTGCACCGCCTTATGCAGGTGTTCGCGCTCCTGACTGATGTCCATGTTTTGATAATGGATCCAGCGCCAGCCGTGGCTGACCACGTCGTAATCTGCGGCTTTGATCGCCTCAACGATCTCCGGGTGACGCGCCAGCGCCATCGCCACGCCAAAGACCGTCAGCGGCAGGCCGCGCTTTTGAAATTCACTGTGGATCCGCCAGAACCCGGCGCGGCTGCCGTATTCGTAGAGGGAGTCCATCGACATGTGCTTATCCGGGTAGCTGGCCGCGCCGATAATGTCCGACAGGAACTGCTCGGATCCGGCATCGCCGTGCAGAACGTGGTTTTCCGCCCCTTCCTCATAGTTGAGCACAAACTGCACGGCAACGCGCGCCTGATTCGGCCACCGCGCGTGCGGCGGGTTGCCCGCGTAGCCGCGCAGATCCCGCGGATAATCCTGTTCAAAAAGCCCCATTGCTACCCCCAAAAATTAAAATGGATTCAATGCCTGAAAATGCCCGCTTAACGGTTTTTTCTCCGGGAACGCCAGATCCCCGTGCTTGCTGGTCGACAGCCCCAGCGCCACCAGCGACTCCACCATCTTCACCGCCGCGCTGACGCCGTCGATCACCGGCACGCGCAGCTCGCGGGTCAGCTCCTGCGCCAGCGTCGCCATGCCGCCGCAGCCCAGCACGATGGCGCCACAGCCATCCTCTTTCAGCGCCTGTATACAACGCGCGCGCACTTTCTCCTGCGCCAGACCGCTGCCATCCTCCAGCGCGAGCACCGGAAGGTCGATGGCGTGCAGCGCCGCGCAATGGTCCTGAAAGCCATACTGGTGCAACAGATGACGGGCAATAATCAGCGTGCGCGGCAGCGTGGTAACCACCGAAAAACGCGTCGCCACCAGCGTCGCCATGTGCATCGCGGCTTCGGCAATGCCGATAACCGGCCCCTGGGCCAGCTCGCGCGCCGCCAGCAGGCCCGGATCGCCAAAGCAGGCAATCACGTGACCCGACACGCCCTGTTCCCTGCCTTTTTTGATCTGTTCCAGGACACCGACGGCGGCGATGGCCTCATCAAAGTGGCCTTCTATAGACGGCACGCCCGCGCTCGGGCAGACCGCGAGGATCTCCGTCCCCGGCGCCGCCACCGCGCGCGCCGCCGCGCCGATGGTTTCCGTCATGGCGAGGCTGGTGTTGGGGTTGATCACTTGTATACAGACAGACATTACGACTCCTTGTGGCCGGCAAACAGCCGGGCAAAATCAGGCAGGCACTCGCCCGCCCGCTCGAAGCAGAGGCTGGCGACGATATGTTCAAAATGGTGCATGAGGGCATCGCTTAATGGCTCAAGCGCCTTCTGGCGCAGCAGATCCACAAGCTGTTCGTGATCGTTGCAGCGGCAGCCCTGACGCCACGGCGCGCCCCAGGTGGCAATCACCAGCGAAGAACGCTGGCTCAGGCTGGTCACCATCTCAGTGAGCACCTGGTTGCCGGAGATGGCCTGCAGCTGAATGTGGAAATTGGCGGAGTGGCGAATCGCCGCCGGGCCGTCATAGGCCTCGTGCGCCTGCTGCTCCTGGCGAATAATGGTCTCCAGCGCGGCAAGGTGCGGCGGCTGGCAGTGCGCCAGCACGTCCGGAAGGTTAGCGACCTCCAGCAGCGCGCGGGTGCGAAAGATGTGTCGCGCCTCTTCCACCGTCGGGCTGGCGACGTGTGCACCACGCTTGGGCGTCAGGGTGACCATTTGCACGGCGGCGAGTCGTTGAAGCACCTTGCGGATGCCCGTGCGGCTTACGCCAAACACCTCGGCCAGCGCCTCTTCCGGCAATTTGCTCCCCGGCAGCAGCTGATGTTCGACAATCGCGGTCATCAGCGCCTGAAAGATCGATTCGTCTTTGTCATGCAGGTCTGGCGCGGTCTGCAGGGCGTTTATGTTGTTCATTCACCACTCCGTCTTTTACTCTTCGCTATCGAATCGTATACATAAAAATAAAATATTGCATACAAGATTTATTATTTTGGCCTGGATCCTGCAACACCGTTTGCACTCCCGCTTAACGGGTTTTCATTCACAGGAGCAGGTTTCATGCCAAACAGTCAAAACGCACAGCAAGGTACGGCCGCTGATTCCGGTGCGGTTTACAGCCCACGTCTTTGCAATGAGGATCTGGCACCGACGCGTGACCAGAACTGGAGCTGGTACAACATCTTTTCGTTCTGGATGTCGGACGTTCACAGCATGGGGGGTTATGTTGTCGCCGCGAGCTTCTTTACGCTCGGGCTGGCAAGCTGGCAGGTGCTGCTCTGCCTGCTGGTGGGGATTTGCATCGTGCAGCTGTGCGCCAACCTGGTGGCCAAACCAAGCCAGATGGCGGGCGTGCCCTATGCGGTGATCAGCCGTCAGGCGTTCGGCGTCTTCGGAGCCAATATTCCGGCGGTGATCCGCGGGCTGATTGCCTTCGCGTGGTACGGCATCCAGACCTATCTTGCCGCCAACGCCCTGATGCTGGTGGCGCTGAAGTTCTGGCCATCGCTCTCTTCGCTCACCGCCGGCGCGTTCCTGGGCCTGTCTCATCTGGGCTGGATCTGCTTCGCTATTATGTGGGTCCTGCAGGCGATGGTCTTCTGGCACGGCATGAGCGCCATCAAGCGCTTTATTGATATCGCCGGTCCGGCGGTCTACGTGGTGATGCTTGCCCTCGCAGGCTGGATTGTATACAAGACCGGTTTTGACGGGATCTCCTTTACCCTCGCCAGCAAATCCCTGAGCGCGGGCGAGCAGACCTGGCAGATGATCACCGCGACCGCGCTGGTGGTCTCCTACTTCTCCGGCCCGCTGCTCAACTTTGGCGACTTCTCCCGCTACGGCAAAAGCATGGGCGAGATCCGCCGCGGCAACCGCTGGGGCCTGCCGTTTAACTTCCTGCTGTTCTCCATCGTCACCGTAGTGATTGTCTCCGGCACCCAGTCGCTGTTTGGCCGCATGATCACTGACCCGATTGAGACCGTCAGCCGCGTGGGCAACGATCTGGCCGTGGCGATTGGCCTGCTGACGATGATCACCGCCACCATCGGGATCAACATCGTGGCAAACTTCGTCTCCCCGGCGTTTGATTTCTCTAACTGCTCGCCGCAGAAAATCAGCTTCCGCACAGGGGGCACGATTGCCGCCGTCGGCTCCATCCTGCTCACCCCGTGGAACCTGTTCAACTCGCCGGAGCTTATCCACTACACCCTGGACGTGCTCGGGGCGTTCATCGGCCCGCTGTTCGGCATTCTGATTGCCGACTTCTATCTGATTAAGCGCGGCAAGGTGTCGGTTGACGATCTGTTCGACGACACGCCAAAGGGTAAATACTGGTACCGCAACGGCTTTAACCCGAAAGCCATTGGCGCGCTGATCCCGTCCGTTGCCGTGGGCCTGGTGATTAGCTTTATCCCGGCCCTGCATGAGGTGGCGAACTTCAGCTGGTTTATCGGCGTCTTCCTCGGCGGCGTGACCTACCGCTGGCTGGCGCGGGAAGATCGTGAGACGGCGGGCGCGACGTCGTTCAGCTCCCGCGTGGCGACGCAAAAAGAGTAACCCCCCTCCTCCGGCCGCAGCGTATCTGCGGCCCTTTCATTCTGGCACCGTTCTTGCTGAGACTTCTCACCCCCCGCTACGCAAACACGAAGGCAGGAACCATGATGGAATACCAGACTGCGATACGCGGTGCATTTTTTGATATTGCCCGGGTCTGCGACAGCGCAGACGCCATTGCTCAACACGCGCGCTACCTTGAGGACGGGCTGCTGTTTATACAGAGCGGAAAAATTCTGGCGCAGATGCCGTGGCAGGAGGGCGAGCAGTATCTTGACCCGCACAAAGGCTATACCGACCTGCGCGGCAGGCTGCTGCTGCCCGGTTTTGTCGACACCCACGTCCATTACCCGCAAACGGAGATGATCGGCGCCTTTGGCGAACAGCTGCTGGAGTGGCTGACCACCTACACCTTCCCGGTGGAGAGCCAGTTTGCCGATGAGGCCTACGCGAAAGAGATCGCCGAATTTTTCATACAGCAACTGGTTAGCAACGGCACCACCACCGCGCTGGTGTTTTGCACGCTGCATCCGGAATCGGTCGAAGCGCTGTTTACCGAGGCCCTGCGCCTCAACATGCGCCTTATCGCCGGAAAGGTGATGATGGACAGACACGCGCCGGACTACCTGAGCGAAGACGCGAAGCAGAGCTACCGGCAGACGCGGGCGCTAATCCAGCGCTGGCACCATCGGGGACGGCTGGGCTATGCCATTACGCCGCGCTTTGCCCCGACGTCATCCCCCGAGCTGCTTGCGGCGGTCAGCCTGCTCAGAGAGGAGTTCCCGGACACCTGGCTGCAGACCCATCTGAGCGAAAACCCCAACGAAGTGGCCTGGGTAAGCGACCTCTGGCCGGAGCACGAGCGCTATCTGGACGTGTATCACCACTACGGCCTGACCGGCGAGCGCAGCGTGTTTGCCCACGCGATCCATCTGCACCACAGCGAGTGGCAGTGCCTGCATGACACCGGCTCGGCGGTGGCGTTTTGCCCCACCTCTAACCTGTTTCTCGGCAGCGGGCTGTTTCGCCTCCCCGCCTGTTGGCAGCACAGGGTGCGGATGGGCATCGGCACCGACATTGGGGCGGGCACGACCTTCAGCATGCTGCGCACGCTGGGGGAAGCCTACAAGGTCGGCCAGCTTCAAAGCTACCGCCTGCGCGCCAGCGAGGCGTTTTACCACGCCACGCTGGGCGGCGCGCACGCCCTCCGGCTGGACGATAAGATTGGCAACTTCACACCCGGCAAAGAGGCTGATTTTGTGGTCATCGATCCCGACGTGACGCCGCTGCAGCGCCTGCGCAATCGCCGCTGTCAGGATATCTACGAGCAGCTTTTTGTGCTGATGACCCTCGGAGACGAGCGCAACATCAGCGAGACCTGGGTCAACGGCGAGCGGGTGTGGTCAACTGCCCCGGTAGGTTGACCATCCGCCGGGGGCAATCACAAACGGCAGATGGAAATGCTCGTCTGCCGTTTCTCCCGTCACAAAATCAATTTGCGCACTGGGATAGAGCGTGTCGCGACCGGTTTCGCTAAACCACGCCCCGATCTCCGCCACCAGCCGATAGCGACCTGCGGGCAGAGAGGGAACGAACGCGGCAATGCGCCCCTGGACGTTGGTCACGCCCGTGGCCAGCGTGCTCCCGTCCTGTTGCAGATGAACCGTTACGCCCTCCGCGGGCTTGCCCGTTGAGATATCGAGAATATGGGTGCTGAGTGTGCTCATTCGCTAATAACTCCTTCCAGCCGAAGCAGCGTAATTTCCCGCAGCTGTTCCAGCGCGGCACGGACTTCCTGCGCGTCGCTGTTCTCCAGCCGCGCGTGCAGGGCCCGCAATATCTCCTCGCCGCTGCGGCCCTTCGCGCGGATCAGAAACACGCGTCCGAAGCGGGCCTCATAGCGGGCGTTGCCCTCGCGCAGCGCCTGGGCAAGGGCGCCATCGCGATCGTTCACAGCGCCCTGCTCCTGACGCGACAGCGCCGCCTCCGCCGCTGAACCCGCGGGCTTTTCCCCGATGCGCGGATGGGCGCTCAGGGCCTGCGCCAGCTCCGCTTCGTCCCAGTTTTGCGTCAGCGCGTTTGCCGTACTGAGTAATTCGTCCCGGCTGGCGTATGGCCGCCCCAGAGCCAGCGCGTCGGCCCAGCCGGGTATCGCCACGCAGGGCAGAAGCAGCGTAAGAGCATCTTTCTCAGGAAGCTGATTGAAGTCGTGCAGTGCGATCATAGTGTCTCCTTTATTATCCTTCTCCAGGCTATTGCACAAACCACGCCACCCTGAACGCGGGCGTGAAACAGTCGATTCCGTATAGCTCAACTGGAAATTTTTGATTCATAAAAAGGCACGTTCACCGCGTTTACGCACCTTAGCAGTGCAAACGTCTCCCTTACAACGCCGTTTTCGCCATGCTGCAGCCTGGTACGCAAATTGCTGAATGTCTTTACACCCTGCAAAAGGAGAGAAGCATGAAAGCAATCGTGATTGGCGCGGGCATTGGTGGCCTGAGCGCTGCCGTGGCGCTGAAGAAAGCGGGCATCGACTGTACCGTGTTTGAAGCCGTAAAGGAGATCAGGCCCGTCGGGGCGGCCATCTCCATCTGGCCTAACGGCGTGAAATGCATGCAGCACCTCGGCATGGGCGACATCATCGAGACCTATGGCGGGCCGATGCGTTTTATGGCCTACAAGGATTTCCGACGCGGCGATACCCTGACCCGCTTTAGCCTTGCCCCGCTGGTTGAGCGTACCGGCGGGCGTCCCTGCCCCGTCTCGCGCGCTGAACTCCAGCGCGAAATGCTGGACTTCTGGGGGCGCGACAGGGTGCAGTTCGGCAAGCGCGTGGAACACGTCCATGAAGACGAAGCGGGCGTGAACGTCACCTTCACCGATGGCACCACGGCAACTGGCGATTTTCTGATTGCCGCCGACGGCAGCCACTCGGCGGTTCGCCCGTACGTGCTGGGATACACGCCGGAGCGCCGATACGCCGGGTACGTAAACTGGAACGGGCTGGTGAAGATTGACGAAGAGATCGCCCCGGCGCACCAGTGGACCACGTTCGTTGGCGAAGGCAAACGCGTGTCGCTGATGCCCGTCTCCGGCGGACGCTTCTACTTCTTTTTTGACGTGCCGCTGCCCGCAGGCCTGGCGGAAGATCGCACCACCCTGCGCGCCGATCTCACTGGCTACTTCCGCGGCTGGGCGCCGCCGGTGCAGAAGCTTATCGCGGCGCTGGATCCTGAAACGACCAACCGCATCGAAATCCACGATATCGAGCCGTTCGACAGCCTGGTGCGCGGCAACGTCGCGCTGCTCGGCGATGCCGCGCACAGCACCACGCCGGATATCGGCCAGGGCGGCTGCGCGGCTATGGAAGATGCCGTAGTGCTGGGGGAATGCCTGCGTGAAAACCATAATATTACGCTGGCGCTGCGGCAGTACGAGGCGCTGCGCTGCGACCGGGTGCGCGACCTGGTGCTGAAGGCGCGTAAGCGCTGCGACGTCACCCACGGGAAAGACATGGCGCTGACGCAGGCCTGGTATCAGGAGCTTAGCGAAGAGACCGGAGAGCGCATCATCAACGGTCTGTGCGAGACCATTCAGGGCGGCCCGTTAGGCTGAACGCAAGAGGGATAATGATGAAAAGAGAACCAACTCCACCCGCCCACTGTACGTTTGAGCCAGAGGACTGGCTGCGTCTGGCGAAATGCTGGCATCCGGTCGCGCGCGCCTGCGACGTCGGTCCGGCGCCGGTCAAAGCGACGCTGCTGGATGAACAGCTGGTGATTTACCGGATAAACGACCAGGTTGTGGTCGCCCGTGACGTTTGCCCGCACCGCGGCGTGCCGCTGACGCTCGGCTTTCACGATGAGCTCGGGATTATCTGCCCCTATCATGGTTTACGCTTTGGGGAGGACGGGCGCTGCAACCGTATTCCCTCCAGCCCCGACCAGCCCGTTCCGGCGAAGCTGAACCTGATTAACTACGCCGTGGAAGAGCGGTACGGGCTGATCTGGACCTGCCTGGCCTTTGATCCGGATAACCCCGCGCCGCTGCCCGCCATGCCGCACTGGGATGACGACGGATTTCAGCAGATTAACTGCCCGGCGTTTGAGGTAAACGGCTTTGCCGGACGTCAGGTAGAGGGTTTTCTGGACGTGGCGCACTTTGCGTGGATCCACACCGAAACCTTTGCCGACCCCAATAATCAGCTTGTACCTGCCTATCAGCCGCAGGAGACGCCGTTCGGCTTCGTGGCGGATTACTGGAGCTCCGTGAGCAACTATCCCGCCAGTTCGGACGTGCAGGCACCAGAAGGGTTCCAGTGGCTGCGCCATTTTGAAATGCACCTGCCGTTTACCGCTACCCTGACAATTCATTTTCCGGGTGAATCGCGGCTGGTGATCATGAACGCCGCGTCGCCCGTGTCGTCGCGCGTGACCCGCATGTTCGCCCCTATCGCCCGCAACTTTGACCTGCATATTCCGGTGGAGGATGTGCATGCCTTTAACCTGCGCATTTTTGAAGAGGATCGCCTGATGGTCGAAACCCAGCGCCCGGAAAGCCTGCCGCTGGATCTGACGCTGGAAGCCCATATTCCCGCAGATAAAAGCTCAATTGCCTACCGTCGGGGGCTGAAGAAGATGGGCTTTGGCGAATTTTTCCTGGTATGACGGAGGCCGATATGCTGAGCGTAATTGTTGACGGGCTGTGGCGTGAGGGCGACAAAAGCCTCGCCGTCAGGCTGGTGGCTGAAAACGGCGAAGCGCTGCCGGCGTGGCAGGCCGGCGCGCACGTTGATGTCCACCTGCCCTGCGGCGTGGTGCGCCAGTATTCACTGACCGGAGCATGTGGGGACGAGAGCTATCTTATTTGCGTGGGGCGTGAAACCGCCTCGCGCGGCGGGTCGCGCTACGTTCACGAGACGCTGCGTCCCGGGCAGAAGCTGATAATATCGGCCCCGCGCAACCTGTTTCCGCTTCAGCAGGCAGAGCGGGTTTTGCTGCTGGCGGCGGGCATTGGCATTACGCCGCTGTATGCGATGGCCCTGCAGCTGAAGGCAACCGGAACGCCATTCACGCTGCACTACTACGTCAGAAACCGCGAAAGCGCGGCGTTTACGCGTGAACTCTCCCGGTTCGACGAGTGCCTCATTCATACCGCCAGCCCGCGCATAACGCTGGCAGAGCATCTCCCCGCGCCCGAGGCGGGGCTTCACGCCTGGATATGCGGACCGGCAGGATTTATGGAAAAAGTGTGTGAGGTCGCCACTGCAAAGGGATGGGATGACGCCCACCTTCACAGCGAGGCGTTTCAACCCGTTGCGCCCGCCGCAGGCGGTGAAACCGGGGAGATCTTCACGGTCAAACTGGCCTCCACCGGTGAGCGCTGGCCGGTGCCTGCGGATAAGACCATCGCCCAGGTATTACAGGAAAACGGGGTAGACATTCCGCTGTCATGCGAAATGGGGATCTGCGGCGCGTGCCTGACGCCGGTGATTGACGGCGTGGTGGATCACCGGGATAGCGTGCAGTCGGAGGCGGAAAAAAGCGCGACGAACCAGCAGGTGGCGCTGTGCTGTTCGCGAAGCCATTCCGGGGAGCTGGTGATTGGGCTGTAAAACGAAAAAACCCTGCGATATTGCTATCGCAGGGTTTTCGAATTTGGCGGAAGCGTAGAGATTCGAACTCTAGAACCCTTTCGGGTCGCCGGTTTTCAAGACCGGTGCCTTCAACCGCTCGGCCACGCTTCCAAAGTGAGGCGCACTATAAACATCTATTAGCGCCTTGTAAAGCAGGAATTTTTCTATTTTTCCCCACAGGCGTTTGACTGCGCAAAAAGTCACCCAAACGCTGACTTCACATCACTCTCCGCGACCTTGTACATACCGTAACATAGCAACGCTCATCGTTTTAAAACGCTCTGGTATAGAATGCCACAAAAATAAACGGTCATTTGTTGTGTAATTGTTATAAATCTGAGTAGCCACAGATTTAGAAATTACTGCCATGCAGTGTTACTGGTTGATGATGAAAATCAAAAATTCGCTTTGCTTACATATCCTGATGGCGACGCTGGCCATTTTGTTTCTCTGTGTTCACCCGCTGGTGACGAGTTTCGATCCACCGCTCACTTTCCAGCCGCTGATTAAATCAATGGCGGGTACGCCTAAAGAACAGGCGGAAAAAATTGCCACTATTTCTCATGCCTTAGAAGGGAATGCTATTTTCTTCATTGGCGCGTCTGAGGTTGCCACCTCAGAAGATGAACATTACGCTGTATATAATTACTTTAATAAGCAATTACACAAACCCATCGTGGCGTATGGCGATGCGTTTGTCGATGATGAAACGCAATTTTTACTATTCTCACGCTTTAAAAATAGCCTTAACGCAAACAGTAAAGTTGTTTTGCTGCTGGCGCCTGACAGCTTTTACTCAAAAGGGCTGCCACCGGCTATTTATGCCGATAATTTCCCCGGCTCTATTTTTAATCCACTGATGAAGGATCCGCAGGCGCGCCCGCTGCTGGTTAATTATTTAAAGCATATTGATAGTAAAGAAATAAGCCATTTAACCTTTGGCCAAATGCGCGTCTTTGGCTGGCATCCCGATCTGATCTGGGACGAGCTGAGCTTCCAGTTTGCGAACGTCTGTACCATGATAAAAAACGACTGGCTGTCGCTGCTCAACATTAGGCCCCAGACGGTTCAGACCTGGCCGCCGCAGCCAGCCACCCACATTATCCCTGACTGGGATAAAGAGCTGGCGAATGCCCGCGAGTTAAATAAAAAACGCCAGCAGAGCGCGGCCACCCTGTGGATGGACAAAACGATTTACGAAGAGGACGGTACGCGGCAACAGTGGGACGACACGCCGGTCGTGCCTGCGCAAATCACCGCTTTCAGTAAAACCGTCCAGCTGCTGAAAGAACATCACGTGCAGGTGATTGCTATCGTCGACCCGGTTAACCCCTGGGCGCTTTACAACACCGATACCTTCCGCCCGGTTGATAAGCAAATTAAAACCATTCTGGAAAAGAACCAGATCCCCTATTTAGATATGTACGCCATGCCTTATCAGAATGGCTGGAACTGGGATCGTTTGCACCCTTCCGAACTGGCCTGGGTTCCTATGATTCGCTTTATTGCACAGAGTTTTAAATGATGAAAATTGCGATCCGTCTTTTTTTCCTTTATCTCCTGCTGGCGATTACCGTCGTCGCGTGGACCTCTGTCGATGACAGCATGAGTATGCAGCTGCATTTTGAATATCAAAAATTCTGAGGCCGAATGATGTATAGCTCAGGAATGTTTTTTGTTTATTTGTTTTCATCCGCGCTGGCGTTTGCGCTGGTCAATCGCGTATTACGCCATCGCCTGACTTATTTATCGGCCTTATCCGTCCTGGCCGCATTAGGCTGGGGCTATATTTTTCAGGGTGATTACCGTGTTCCCGCGGTCGTTTTTTTTAGTTTTTACCTTGTCGCCGCGTTAAAAGAAAAAGGATGGTTAAAAACCTGGCAGGCGATTGTGTTAACGCTGCTTCCTTTATTTTTGGTGAAACTGCACGTTAATCACCATCTCGGCATGATCGGCCTCTCTTTTATGACGTTCCGCGCGGTGGACGTGCTGCTCTATCGCAGTAAAAAAGAAGGGCAGAATTTCCTGCACTATTACTGCTATCTGTTTATGCCCTTTATTATTCTGGCGGGCCCAATGTACCGCTGGCGGACATGGATGAGCGACGTCAGCAAGCCCGTCTTTGCCCTTACTCGCGAACAGTTTTTAGTGGCGCTGGAGCAAATCATTACCGGCATTATCCAGAAGTTCCTGTTTGCGATGCTGGTTGACTCACTTGTCGTGCAGCCCTGGAGCCATAAGCCGTTTACGCTGACCGTGGGCGTGGTGATGTCGATTGCCTATAGCGCCTATCTGTACTTTGATTTTGCGGGCTACAGCAATATGGCCATCGGCGCAGGCCGCCTGTTTGGACTCAACATTCCGGCAAACTTCAATATGCCGCTTCTGGCAAAGAACCCGCAGGATTTCTGGCGCCGCTTCCACATCAGCCTGTCTGAATGGCTGCGCGATGTGGTCTTTATGCCCGTTTATATGAACCTGATGAAGTTCAACTTTTTCCGTCAGAACAAAACGCTGGCGCAAAATATCGGTATTTTTTGCACCCTGTTCTGCATGGGGGCATGGAATGGCCTGGAACGCCATTACGTCATCAGCGGCGCGCTGTTTGGCGCGATTTCCGTCACTCATAACATGCTGCTGTGGTTAGCCAAACGCAGCCCGGCATTGCACCGGGGCTTGCAGTATCCGGCCGTTGCATTTTTGGGACGCATTCTGACGCTGGGAAGCGCCGCGGGCTCCCTTTACATCTTTAGTGGAATGTCACCTCTATGAAAAATCACTCCGATCTTCAGGAAATGCACGATTTCTTGCGTGCGGCATTATGCGATCCCGCCTCCCCGCAGCAGCTGGCCATCAGCGGCAGCGACGAAGCCTTAAGCTGGCTGCAGCTTTCCGCGGCCGTGACGGACTGGGCGCAGCGCTATCAGCGTTGCCAGCCTGTTGCCGGTACGCCGGTCGTCTTGTACGGACACCAGCAGGCCGAGTTCGCCGTGGCGATTTATAGCTGCCTGCTGCACAACATTCCGTACATTCCGGTGGACTGCATTTACCCGCAGGAGCGCCTGCGGGAGATCTGCCATCTGGCCAGCGCCCCTTACTATTACGACGTCGCGACCCGGCAGTTTATCGCCACCGGTGAACCGGGCAAGGTGCTGGAGGAGCAGGATTTGGCCTATATCATGTTTACCTCAGGCAGCACCGGCAAGCCTAAAGGGGTGCAGATTGGGCGTGAAAGCGTATGGCACTTCATGAAATGGGTCAGCCAGGACTTTTCGCTGCCGGAAAAACCGGTGCTGATGAACCACGCGGTGTTCAGTTTTGACCTCTCCCTGATCCCTTTGCTGGCGAATCTGGCGATGGGTGGACACATCGTGCTGAACGCCAAAGAAGACATTCAAAAAGAGAACTGGCTGGAGCGACTGAAAAGCAACGCCGTCTCCGCCTGGGTTTCGACCCCCTCTTTTGCTTACCAGCAGCTGCTTTCCCCGCAGTTTAACAGCGAGTATTTACCTGAACTCAACGTCTTTATCTTCATTGGTGAAGTGTTGAATAAAGCGCTGGTTAAACAGCTTCGCCGCCGCTTCCCGCAGGCAAAAATCATTAACTCCTATGGTCCAACGGAAGCGACCATCGCGACCACCGTGGTTGAAATCACGGATGAGATCCTGAACAGCGACAGCGCCGTGCTGCCGGTGGGGGTCATGATGCCTGAGAGCAGAATGGAAATTTCCGCTGAAGGCGAGCTGATTATCTGGGGTAAAAACGTCATGCGCGGCTACCTGGGCCTACCGCAGGAGAACGCAGAAAAATTACTCCGTCGGGAAAATGAAGCATTTCGCGGCTACCGGACCGGCGATCTGGGCTATGAAGCGGGACTTATCTACTGCCAGGGCCGCAACGATAGCCAGGTCAAACTGAATGGCTACCGTATTGAAATTAACGAGATTGAAAACCGCCTGCTGGCCATGTCCGGCATCAACGAAGCGGTGGTTCTGCCGCTGATGAAATCCTGCGGCAGCGTGCTGCGCATTGCAGCGTTCTGCGTGACCGATATGGCGCCGGACACCATCAAAACGTCGCTTTCTAAGGTGGTTCCGCACTATATGGTGCCTTCACAAATTATCGTAAAAGACGCTTTGCCGCTGAATCCCAACGGCAAAATTGACCGCAAGCTGCTGGACGCTTACGCCCGAACAAATTAATGACTCCAGGAAAAATTATGGAACAAGAAATTCTCGCCCTGTTCGAAAAAGTGTTATCCCGTAAGGTGGGCTTTCACGATGAACTGATTGAATCCGACATTCTCGACTCCATCCTGGCGGTCGATATGGTGCTGGAAGTGCAGGACGTTTACGGCTGTATGATCCCGCCAACTGACGTAGCGACGGTGCTGAAAACCCCGGCTGACCTGGCCCGCTATATTGAAGAAAACCGCTAAACGCCCCTGTAGTTAATGCTGCCCTGAAGGCTCTGGAGGATCTCCCCAGAGCCTTTTTCCGTTCCCCCCTCCCGCCTGAAAGCAAAACGCTGCCTTTCACAGGAATGAAACCCACTGCTTTTACTATTTCACCTACACTTTAGGGGTACTGTCGGTACGGGAAATAGAAAAAAGCCAACTTAATTAAGGCATTAATGATTCGCTCTCCACCCGGGTTGCGATCGTTTTGCCTTTAACAGAGGAGTCTGCAGTATGGCATTCGTAACCACGAAAGACGGCGTCAACATTTACTACAAAGACTGGGGCCCCAAAGAGGCCCAGCCCATTGTCTTCCACCACGGTTGGCCGTTGAGTGCCGATGACTGGGATAACCAGATGCTCTTCTTCCTTGCTGAAGGCTATCGCGTTATCGCTATCGATCGCCGCGGTCACGGGCGTTCGGACCAGGTGAGTGAAGGACACGATATGGATCATTATGCGGCCGATGCGTCAGCCGTGGTTGAAAGCCTGGATCTGCGTAATGCCGTGCACGTCGGTCACTCCACCGGCGGCGGCCAGGTCGCCCGCTATGTTGCCCGGTACGGCCAACCGCAGGGGCGCGTTGCCAAAGCGGTGCTCGTCAGCTCTGTTCCGCCTCTCATGGTCAAAACGGAGACTAACCCCGGCGGAACGCCGATCGAGGTTTTCGATGGCTTCCGCAAAGCGCTGGCGGCTAACCGCGCCCAGTTTTACCTCGACGTCGCCAGCGGTCCTTTCTATGGTTTTAACCGTGAGGGAGCCGAGATTTCACAGGGTACGATTCAGAACTGGTGGCGTCAGGGCATGATCGGCAGCGCCAAGGCCCACTATGAGGGGATTAAGGCGTTTTCTGAAACCGATCAGACGGAAGATTTAAAAACCATCACGGTTCCCGTTCTGGTGATGCAGGGCGACGACGATCAGGTCGTGCCGTATAAGAATGCCGCCCTGCTGCAGGACAAGCTGCTGGCGAACAGCGTACTGAAAATTTATCCGGGCTTCCCGCACGGGATGCATACCACCCATGCGGATACTATCAACGCGGACATTCTGGCTTTCATTCGCTCATAACGCTGCGTTTCTTGCCGGGTGGTGCTGCGCTTACCCGGCCTACATTCCGCCACAATATTCAGTTTAATGCATGAACGCCACCCGAGGGTGGCGTTGTCTATTCCGCTTAGCGATTATCCAGCTGGGCGCGAACGTTGTTCAGCCCGGTGGTGTTGATGCGGTAAGGCTGCCCGTTCACGGATCGGATCAGCTTTTTGGAGCGGAGTTTTTTGAAGACGTTCAGCGTGCAGTCGCTCAGCACCAGCCCTTCACGGGTGTAGCACTCAACGGACGTGACGCGGCCGGAACTGTCGCGGACGTGCACAATACGCCCACCTTTGGCGAGAACGTGTAAGGTACGTTGTTCCTGACGGGATAAATTCATACTGGAAAACCTGTGTAATCATCATGCGTAAAAACGAGCCCACACCCGCAGGTGCGTGCGTAAGGTTTAAGCGCAGCGATAACCAGTCCGTCCTGAAAAGGTCGGGAAACTGATTATCTGATGAAAACATTCTCCAGCATCAAAGCCTCGATGAGAGATGAAAAGGTATTTACGGGGTGAATAATAGCGCCTGATTTTTGCGGGGAAATAACGGGGTCTTGAAAGTGTGAGGCGGATCGGTCAATCCAAAACAAAAACCCCAGGTTCACGAGTAACCTGGGGTTTATATCTGGCGGAAGCGCAGAGATTCGAACTCTGGAACCCTTTCGGGTCGCCGGTTTTCAAGACCGGTGCCTTCAACCGCTCGGCCACACTTCCTAAGTGAGGCGAACTATAAACACCTCACCGCGTGCTGTAAAGAGTGGCTGCACTCGTTCGCTGTAAAAATAGTCAAAACGTGTTTAATCGGTTGAACTGACGACACATCGACGATTTTATCAGCACAGTCTCCCGCGCTCAGGCTTAGTGTTTTTTGATGTACATATCTTTGGTGTAATAGTACCCCAGCTTATCCGGCGTAAACCCACCCACCCACGGTTTCACCAGGTGCGTGCGAACGTAGTGATAAACCGGAATGGCCGGCACATCACGACCCAGAAGATCTTCCGCCTGCTGGTAGAACTTACCCCGCTCTTCCGTTGTTTTGGCTTTTGCGGCATTCACCAGCGCCTGGTCGTATTCCGGATTGCTGTACTGGCTGGTGTTTTCGCTGTCGCCGGTGCGGAAGGTGTTCAGGAAGGTCGCCGCATCGTCGTAATCGGCAATCCACGCGTACCGCACCGCGTCAAAGTTGTGGGTGTGCATGGTATCCAGCATGGTTTTCCACTCCTGATTTTGCAGCTTCGCCTCCACGCCGAGGTTCTTTTTCCACATGGAACTGGCCGCAATCGCGATACGCTGGTGCGATTCAGAGGTGTTATAGAGCAGGTTGAAGCTCAGAGGGTGGCTTTCGTTGTACCCGGCCTCGTTGAGCAGTTTTTTCGCCTCAGCGATGCGCTTGTCCTGCGGCCAGCTGGCGTAGTCCGGGTTCTGAAGCTTAACGCCGCCGATATCCGGCTGGCTGATGAGCCACGCCGGGCGCTGCCCCTGCCCTAACACTTTCCCGGCAATGATGTCTTTATCGAGCGCCATGTTCAGCGCCTTGCGCACCCGGCCGTCGTTGAACGGCGGTCGGGTGGTATTGAATTCGTAGTAATAGGTCGCCAGCTGCGGAGAGACATCCAGCTGGCTGCCCAGAGTCTTCTTAAGCTGGGCAAACTGGTTGATCGGCACCGTGTACACGATATCAATTTCACCCGCTTTATAGCGGTTCACATCCGCGGCTTCGGAGGTGATAGGCAGATACGTCACCTTGTTGATCACGGTATGAGCATTATCCCAGTAGCGCGGGTTGCGCTCCGCCACAATGCGTTCGTTGACCACCCACTGTGAAAGCTTATACGCCCCACTGGTGACGATATGTTCAGGCTTGGTCCACTTGTCGCCAAAGCGGCCAATCAGCACTTTATCCACAGGCACCAGTGACGGGTGCGCCAGCATTGCCAGGAATGCCGCATTAGGCTGAGTCAATGTCACTTCCAGCGTGGTGTCGTTAATGGCTTTCACGCCCAGCGTATCGGGGGCTTTTTTCCCCTGAGCGATATCCGCACCATTTACGATGTGCATGTTGCCTGGATAGCTGGCATACGGTGAAGCGGTTTTAGGATCAACCAGACGCTGCCAGCTCCAGACCACATCTTCCGCGGTGATGGCAGTTCCGTCGCTCCAGGTGATGCCCGGGCGCAGATGGAACGTCCAGACGGTGTTGTCCTTGTTCTCCCATTTTTCCGCCAGTCGGGGCTGAACTTCACCCGACGGGGAAACGCTGACCAGCCCGTCGAATAAATCACTGATAATATTGAATTCGACGTCGCTTTCGACTTTATGCGGGTCGAGCGAAGCGGGCTCATTACCGTTGTTCCTGACCAGTTCCTGCTTATCGGCCAGCTGCGTTCCTGCCGGCACGTTAGCCGCCCAGGTAGCCGTGCTGGCGCACAGGATCCCTGCGGTAAGTAAAGAGAGCGTAAAGCGCGTGCGTGTTTGTGGTTTCATTTCCTTCGCCTTATTGTCTGTTTTTGTGACGATCCGGAAATAACTCTTAGCGGCCTTATGGTAATAACGCAATAATTTTCAGTAACCTATAAGAGGTTGATCTGATTAATCGCGTCAAACCGCTGTTCATACTGGTGAAATGTATTTATGCAGAAGAAACAACCAGCTCCAGCGCTAACCTGCTGAGTAAAGATGGGTAAAACCACTTTGAGACTGGCGCCCCGTTTCCTATTCTTTCCGTTAATTACATCTGTCATAAGAGAGTGACTCATGGATCGTATAATTACTTCCTCACGCGACCGCACATCGCTACTCAGCACCCACAAGGTGCTGCGCAATACCTATTTCATGCTCAGCCTTACGCTGGCGTTTTCGGCGATCACCGCCACCGCCAGCACCGTGCTGATGCTGCCGTCTCCGGGGCTGATCCTGACGCTGGTGGGTATGTATGGTCTGATGTTCCTGACCTACAAAACCGCTGACAAACCGGTCGGTATTCTGTCGGCCTTTGCCTTCACCGGCTTCCTGGGCTACATCCTGGGACCGATGCTGAACGCGTATCTGTCTGCCGGTATGGGCGACCTTATCGGCATGGCGCTGGGCGGTACCGCGCTGGTATTCTTCTGCTGCTCGGCCTACGTGCTGACCACCCGTAAGGACATGTCCTTCCTCGGCGGTATGCTGATGGCGGGTGTTGTTGTGGTGCTGGTGGGCATGGTGGCTAACATCTTCCTGCAGCTGCCTGCCCTGCACCTGGCGATCAGCGCCGTGTTTATTCTGATTTCTTCCGGCGCGATCCTGTTTGAAACCAGCAACATCATTCGCGGCGGTGAGACGAACTATATCCGCGCCACCGTCAGCCTTTACGTGTCGCTGTACAACATCTTCGTCAGCCTGTTGAGCATCCTGGGCTTCGCCAGCCGCGATTAAGCACAACGGATATTAAAAAGGAGAATGCCTCTGGCATTCTCCTTTTTTTATGCCCTACTCACCCCGGCAAATATAGGTGGGGTAACGCCGGTCCTGAATCAGCCACACGGATGGCGAGAGTTCAGAGATCGTGAGGTAATAACGTGCGGTAGGACTGGCAAAGCTCCCCCACTGTGCGTCAGGCGTATTGTCATTGTGCCGACGCCAGGTTTCGGTGTAGCTCAATACAATGACCTTATCGTCGTCCCGCTGCTGCCAGGTAAAGTCCACGTCCCTGTCAACGATCATATTTTGCCCGTCAGCCCTTGCCGCGCCTTTATAGGTAGTTACCCCTGTACCATCCCGGTGAAAATAGAACTGAGCAAGGGTATTGACCTTTACTTCGCTGGCTTTTCCCTCATTGCGCGTGAAGTTAAATTCAGTGCTGCAGGCCAGCACATCCTTTTTAAACACACAGCCGGAATAGTAAAATAGCGCCAGGGCACTGCCGACCAATGCGCCACCCAGCCCAAAAAGAAGTTTTATTTTCATTTTTGTGCCCCACTTTTATAACGGATGGTTTTGCACAGGCTGGATTTACTGACCGGGCAAGCGCCAATGAACACCTCATCTGCAGTGGCAATAGAAAAACGGGCGCTGAAATAATAAATGTCGTATTCCTCACGTTCGCACGCCACGTTATTGGCCGTCAGCCGCTCCGCTAATTTCGATAACACCAGCGGTCTTCCGTGATCGTTGATAATCCAGATGGGCTTTGTTGAATAAATCAGATTTCGGGTAAGTCTCCCCCGTAGCGGGTTGTGTTTTCAGGTAATACGCACGCTTTCAGGCATACCTGCTTTCGTCATTTTGTTCAGCG
>NZ_CDRQYH010000018.1:0-62265 GCF_977039595.1 Enterobacter sp. | reverse complement strand
TGGCCCTGGTACGAGCGCTGAACAAAATGACGAAAGCAGGTATGCCTGAAAGCGTGCGTATTGCCTGAAAACACAACCCGCTACGGGGGAGACTTACCCGAAATCTGATTTATTCAACAAAGCCGATCAGCGAGAAAAAATTGACGTGCTGAAGTGCTTTCTTAAAACTGTCAAATTCACTAAACAGATGCAGTTGATAATGATTCAGGCCTGGCATCGCAAAAAGATGCTTTAGCCCAACAGCACTCATCGTGCAATTTTCGACGATGGCAATATGGCTTGTTGAATCGGTTTTTTCCATTCTTCGAACTCTCCATAGGCTGACATCAAACTCAGCTCTCTCATTCCCTGTGAACTGTTTATCCAGGCGTACATATCTGCATTACTACGTAATGAAAGTCGTCGCATCGCACTGTTTTTCTGCGCACTGATGGTTTTATTGCTCTTCTTGAGCAATGTAGCGATTTGGTTGATCCCCCATCCTTTACCTAAAAGTCTCAGTACCTTGCGTTCGGAGTGCGTGAGAGCGATAAGATGTTCGTTTTCCTCCTCTGAACTTAGAGGTTCCGGGGTTAACAACATCTGGCTTACCCGCTCTGCGCGTTCTCGTCCTGCCCGTACAGCGTTAACTAAGCCTTCAATAGGTTCCATATCAGAAAGCAACGTACTTTCAGGGCGCACAAGTAACTCAACGGCAATAGGGTTAAGTGGTCGCGAAACTAAAAAGATCCAGTGAATATCCCGGTATTGATTCATTAAACTGAAATACTCTTCGAGCGCGCCCCGAGGATTCCAGTATTCGCCTGAAATGTCGGCAATGATGACGTCAGCGCGGCGTAACTGGAGCAGAGTTAACTCCTGCAATGAGCTGCAATAGGTCAATTCAAAATCGGGGAAATTGCGAGTCATCACGCCCCCTAACCCGTTTTGCATCACAGGTATCCGGCTAATGATAACGCTATGCTTACCGTGCAATGACAACATAGACCCTCCGTGTCCATTCTTCGTTTGATGAGTGACATTAAAACGCATCAACGTATGAGTATTTTTGTCCCTGAGTGTAATGCAGGTTAATACAAGTAGAAGATGAGATGTATTGTTAGTATAAGAAATGCCTAAACAGCACTAATATCTCACAAAGTGAAACAAAATTTAATTGCAGTGCCATTAAAATAACTACAATATAAAATTAGAATAACTAAATATAAATAACTTATCTTTCAATATTAATTATTCATGAAAATGATAAATTAATCCCAACCTCTTCCGCACTAAGGGGCGGCAACTGTTTGCATAAACCTTGATCTGACCCACAGCAAGAGACACTGCACTTTGTGTTAAAAGTAATCGCTATGGGCCAACCGGCAACTTTCACCCTTTTTCAGGACAATACATGCAGGCAGATCGGTCAACGCAGCGTGCTATCACGCGGCTATGTATCCAGTGCGGTCTTTTTCTGCTCCAGCACGGCGCGGAAAGCGCGCTGGTTGAGGAGCTTTCCACCCGACTGGGACTGGCGCTGGGTATGGATAGCGTTGAAAGCGCTATTTCATCCAACGCCATTGTGCTGACCACGATCAAAGACGGTCAGTGCCTGACCTCCACCCGCAAAAACCATGACCGTGGCATTAACATGCACGTCGTGACCGAAGTGCAGCACATCGTCATCCTTGCTGAACATAAGCTTCTCGAACTTCGGGAGATTGAAAAAAGGTTCAGCCAAATTAAGCCATTACGTTATCCGCGCTGGCTTGTCGTGTTGATGGTAGGGCTGTCGTGCGCCTGCTTTTGTAAGCTCAATAAAGGCGGCTGGGACGGTGCGATCGTCACCTTTTTCGCCAGCAGTATCGCCATGTATGTTCGTCAGTTGCTGACGCACCGACAGCTGCATCCGCAAATTAACTTCTGCATTACCGCGTTTGTCGCCACCACGGTTTCCGGTCTGCTGCTGCGCCTGCCGCAGTTTGCCAGCACCCCGACGATTGCTATGGCCGCCAGCGTGCTTCTGTTGGTCCCGGGCTTTCCGTTGATAAACGCCGTCGCGGACATGTTTAAGGGGCACATCAATACAGGTCTGGCACGCTGGGCTATTGCCAGCCTGCTGACGCTGGCGACCTGCATCGGCGTGGTCATGGCCATGACACTCTGGGGGTTACGCGGATGGGCGTGATAGATTTTCTGCTGGCGCTGGCACAGGACATGCTTCTGGCCGCCATTCCTGCCGTCGGCTTTGCGATGGTATTTAACGTTCCGCAACGCGCGTTGCCATGGTGTGCCCTGCTGGGCGCGATTGGCCATGGCTCGCGAATGGTGATGATGACGGCGGGTTTAAACATCGAATGGTCAACATTTATGGCTTCCATGCTGGTTGGCAGTATCGGTATCCAGTGGTCGCGCTGGTATCTGGCGCATCCCAAAGTGTTCACCGTCGCCGCCGTTATCCCGATGTTCCCGGGCATATCTGCGTACACAGCGATGATTTCCGCGGTGAAAATCAGCCATTTTGGCTACACCGAACCTCAGATGATCCTTCTTCTGAGCAACTTTCTTAAGGCGTCGTCCATCGTTGGCGCGCTCTCTATCGGGCTGTCGATCCCCGGGCTGTGGCTGTACCGCAAACGCCCACGAGTTTGATATTTGTGTTATTTCGCTGCCGTGGAGATAATCCTTCTGGTCCGTTTGGTGAAAATAAGGAAAGGATGTGGCTAACCCTGACAGCGAACACCCCGAGCACAGCGAAGAATCTAGCCTGAAAGAGAAAATCTTTCAGAGCGCCATCGCGCTTTTTGCCGAGTATGGATTGAACGGTGCCCGCATGGAGCAGATCGCGGAGAAAGCGGGTACGACCAAACGCATGGTGGTTTACCATTTTAAGAATAAAGAGAACCTCTATCTCCTGGTTCTGGAACATGTTTACACTCAGATTCGCGCCAGTGAAAAAGCACTTAGCCTGGCGGGAATGCCTCCCGTCGAAGCGCTGGTCAATCTGGTTGAAGCTACCTTTGACTATCATGCCGACCATCCGGATTACATCCGGATTATCTGCATGGAAAACATGCAGCGCGGCCGCTTTATGCAGCAGTCGAACTATCTTCGCCAAGTCAACCGTAGCGCGCTCGACCTGCTGGAGGGCATCCTGCTCCGGGGCAAAGAAAAACAGCTATTCAGCCAGACCGTTGACGCCCGAGATCTTCACCGCCTGATAAGCAGCTTCAGCTTTCACTACGTTGCCAACAGCTACACCTTTACGCTGTTGTTTGAAGATGGCGCAGACGAACAGGCTCAGCGCGAGCACTACCGCAAAATGGCCGTTCAGGTAGCGCTCCGTTACACCTGCCCATAAAATTGCTTGCAATTAAATCGCACACTATCTATATTCATCTCATGAACGCGAAAACGAACGACGCAACCGCTGCGCTCAAGCTGGATAACCAGCTCTGCTTTGCTCTCTATTCGGCAAATCTGGCGCTTAATAAGCTGTACCGGCAGCTGCTGGCACCGCTGAACCTGACTTACCCGCAATATCTGGTGATGCTGGTGCTGTGGGAGCAGGATGACATAACGGTGTCGGACATCGGCGAACGGCTGTTTCTGGACTCTGCGACGCTGACGCCGCTGTTGAAGCGGCTGGAAAGTGCCGGCCTAATCAACCGCCACCGTTCACGCAAAGACGAACGTCAGGTCGCCGTCACCCTGAGTGAAACGGGACGTGAACTTCAGCAGCAGGCACGGGGTATCCCCGATGCGGTGGGTTGCGCAGCGCAGTGTGATACTGACACTCTGGTGACGCTCAAACAGGAGCTCGAACTTTTGCGACAACAGCTACACCGCGCGTAACGCTATACTTTACGCGTTATTATTTACCCATATATATCGCACGCTATTTAATAGCACATATCAAAACAAGATGAGGAACCTGCCATGTCTTTAGAAAAAGTTGTTTATACCGCCAAAGCAAAAGCCACCGGTGGCCGTGACGGCCGTGCCACCTCCTCCGATGGCGTACTGGACGTCAAACTGGGTGTGCCAAAAGAGATGGGCGGCATGGGCGGAGAAGTGACTAACCCTGAGCAGCTGTTTGCTGCGGGCTACTCTGCCTGCTTCCTGGGCGCGATGAAGTTCGTGGCCGCACGCGACAAATTCACCCTGCCAAAAGATGCCTATATTGAAGGCGAAGTGGGGATTGGCCCGCTGCCAACCGGTTTTGGTATCGAAGCAAAGCTGAACATCCATGTTGAAGGTATGGATCCTGCGGAAGCTAAAAAGCTGGTCGATGCGGCACACATTGTTTGCCCGTACTCTAACGCGACCCGCGGCAACATCGACGTCACGCTGAACATCATTGCGTGATAACTGCCTGATGGCGCTGCGCTTATTCTGCCTACGACTGTAGCCCTAGTAAGCGCAGCGCCACCGGGGAAATCCCCTCCTTCCCTTTCCCCTCTCTGTGCTACCATAAGCCCATATCACGCCCGTAGTAATCAGTAGAGTAAGCGTTATGTCCTCCAGAATTCTGACCACCAGCATTGCTGGCATTGATGCCTTTATGCGCGACCCACGCGGTGTGTTGACCCACGCCGAAGGCGGCACGGTAGCCGTTTTTGCCGACAACGCGCCGGCGTTCTACGCAATCACGCCGGAACGCCTGGCACAGCTTCTGGAGATTGAAGCGCAACTGTCACGCCCGGCGAGCGATGTCACGCTGGACAACCAGTTCTTTGATGAGCCGGTCAACGTTCCCGTGACCGTTCCAATGGGAAAATTTGCCCTGTACGCGGGCTGGCAGCCGGATGCGGATTTTCAGCGGCAGGCCGCGCTGTGGGGGATTGCGTTAACCCAACCGGCCACCGCGGAAGAGCTTGCCGCGTTTACTGCCTGGTGGCAGGCGGAAGGGAAAATCTTCACCCATATTCAGTGGCAGCAAAAGCTCGCGCGTCATCTGCAAATTACCCGCGCCGGCAACAATGGCCAGCCAAAACGCGACATCAACGCGTTTTCAGAACCGGATAAACAGATCCCCAGCGGATTCCGAGGTGCGAAATGAAGAACGTCGGCGACCTGATGAAACGTCTGCAAAAAATGATGCCTGCCAACGTGAAGCCTGCTTTCACCACCGGTGAAGAGCTGCTGGCGTGGCAAAAAGAGCAAGGCAAGATCCGCGCCGCCGCGCTCGCAAGGGAAAACAGGGCGATGAAAATGCAGCGCACCTTTAACCGTTCCGGTATCCGTCCCCTGCACCAGAACTGCTCGTTCGATAACTATAAAATCGAGACCAACGGGCAGATGAACGCCCTTGCCGCCGCACGGCAGTATGTGGATGAATTCGACGGCAATATCGCCAGCTTTATCTTTAGCGGCAAGCCGGGTACCGGCAAAAATCACCTTGCAGCCGCCATCTGCAATGAGCTGCTTCTGCGCGGTAAATCGGTCCTCATCATCACCGTGGCCGATATCATGTCCGCGATGAAAGACACCTTCAGCAACCGCGAAACCAGCGAAGAGCAATTGCTTAATGATTTAAGCAATGTCGATTTACTGGTCATCGACGAGATTGGTGTTCAGACGGAATCCCGCTATGAAAAAGTGATCATCAACCAGATTGTCGATCGCCGCTCCTCGTCCAAACGCCCCACCGGCATGCTGACGAACCACAACATCGACGAAATGACCCGCTTATTAGGTGAACGCGTCATGGACCGCATGAAGCTGGGTAACAGCCTGTATGTCATTTTCGACTGGGAAAGCTACCGCAGCCGCGTCACCGGCAAAGAGTATTAAGACAGTTCCAGGAATCGCCGACAGGGCATAGGTATATACTGGAACCCCTCGGCCCAAAACGGACCTTTTTGAGAGAGCCATAATGAAAAAACAGATTCTAATCAGCACCTTTTTAGGC
The DNA here is from genome assembly GCF_977039595.1 of Enterobacter sp. Lineage (NCBI taxonomy): Bacteria > Pseudomonadati > Pseudomonadota > Gammaproteobacteria > Enterobacterales > Enterobacteriaceae > Enterobacter > Enterobacter sp. Next base: position 56,369 of record NZ_CDRQYH010000018.1, on the reverse strand, counting down.
GCGCTGCTGGTGACCGGCGCAGTGCAAGCGGCGTCCTGGCAGGAGTCCCTGTCAAGCGCAGCAAATGAGCTGACCAAAGAGAGCAGCAGCTCTCAGGGTGGACTCTCCGCCTCTTCTCTTACCAGCCTGCTGGGCAACAGCTCCCAGAATCTGAGTGCGGGCACGATGAACAACGCGGCGGGGATTCTGGAATATTGCGCGAAGCAAAAGCTGGCCTCCGTGACCGATGCGCAAAACGTGAAAAACCAGGTGTTGGGTAAACTGGGTCTGGATACCCAGGAGCAAAAAGCGGACACCAACTATATGGACGGCATTCAGGGCCTGCTTAACGCACAAAATGGGCAGCAGCTGAATCTGAGCACCCTCGGCAACTCTTCTCTGGCAAAACAGGTGAAAACCAAAGCCTGCGATCTGGTGCTGAAACAAGGCGTTAATTTCATCTCCTGATCCATCCCATTTTCTGCCACAACACGCCGCGTTTAATGCGATAGTCTTGCAGCGCGGCGCTAAATGAGCGTTTTCCCCACCTGCCACCGCCTCAGCGTCCGTTTGTCAGGATGTGCACATCTTCATAAAAACGATTTTCTAAACCAAATCCTAACAACAGCACACTTTCGTGACACTAAAATTGCAGCTTAACGACATCGCAATTACATTGTATGACCCAAAAAATAAACAGTTAGCCAGCGAATTATCTGGCATCACGAGGATATGCTGTTGTCTGAATTCATATCTCTTATCCTTTTTCTGGCTTCTGTCGGCGTTTACGCGTGGAAAGCCGGCCGTAACACCTGGTGGTTTATCGCCACGCTGGTGGTGCTCGGCATTTTTATTATTTTAAACATTACCTTATACGCCAGCGATTACTTTACCGGTGACGGTATTAACGATGCGGTACTCTACACGCTGACGAACAGCCTGACGGGCGCGGGTGTGGGCAAGTACATTCTGCCGGGGCTGGGCCTTATCGTCGCGCTGGTGACGATATTTGGCGCACTGGCCTGGGTGCTGCGTCGACGTCGCCATCATCCGCACCATCATGGCTACAGCCTGCTGGCGTTATTCCTGGCGCTGGCCTCCGTCGACGCCAGCCCGGCATTCCATCAGATCACCGAGCTGGTGAAATCGCAGTCGCGCGACGGCGATCCGGATTTCGTGGCTTACTACAAAGAACCGTCGAAAACGATCGCCAACCCGAAGCTCAACCTGGTCTATATCTACGGTGAAAGCCTGGAACGCACGTACTTTGATAACGATGCATTCCCGGAGCTGACGCCGGACCTGGGTGCGCTGAAAAATGAAGGGCTCGATTTCAGCCACACCATGCAGTTGCCCGGTACGGATTATACGATTGCCGGGATGGTTGCCTCCCAGTGCGGTATTCCGCTGTTCGCGCCTTTTGAAGGTAACGCCTCAGCCTCCATGTCGACCTTCTTCCCGCAGAATATTTGCCTCGGCGATATCCTGAAAAATTCCGGCTACGAAAACTATTTTGTGCAGGGGGCAAACCTGCGCTTTGCCGGAAAAGATGTGTTCCTGAAATCCCACGGTTTTGACCACCTGTATGGCTCAGAAGAGTTAAAAACGACGGTTGCCGATCCGAGCTACCGCAACGACTGGGGCTTCTATGACGATACGGTACTCGACGAAACCTGGAAGAAATTCGAGGAGCTGTCCCGCGCGGGCAAGCGTTTCTCTCTCTTTGCGCTGACGGTGGACACACATCATCCGGACGGATTTGTCTCGCGCAGCTGCAAACGCAAAAGCTATGACGTGGACGGCAAAAACAACAAATCTTTCAGCGCCGTCACCTGCAGTCAGGAACACATTGCCGCGCTGGTCGAGAAAATCAAAGCCTCGCCCTGGTTTAAAAATACCGTCATCGTCGTCTCGTCTGACCATCTGGCGATGAAAAACAGCGCATGGGATCAGCTCAATAAGCAGGATCGCAGCAACCTGTTCTTCGTCCTGCGCGGTGACCAGCCGCAGCAGGAGGTCATCGCCACCAAACGCAATTCCATGGATAACGGCGCAACCGTGCTGGACATTCTGGGCGGCGACAACTTTATTGGCCTTGGCCGCAGCACGCTGTCGGGGCAGTCCCTGTCGGAAGTGTTCCTCAACATGAAGGATAAAATCCTCGCCTGGAAGCCAGACATTATCCGCCTGTGGAACTTCCCGAAAGAGATGAAGGACTTCACCGTCGATCGGGATAAAAACACGATTGCCTTCTCGGGCAGCAGCTTCCGTCTGCCGCTGCTGGTGCGCGTGTCGGAAGGGCGCGTTGAGCCGCTGCCGGAAAGCGAATATTCCGCGCCGCTGCGCTATCAGCTGGCCGATTTCGCGCCACGCGATAATTTTGTCTGGGTCGACCGATGCTACAAAATGGGCCAGCTCTGGTCGCAGCCGCTGGCGCTTTCTACCGACTGGTGCGTCTCTCAGGGTCAGCTCGGCGGGGAGCAAACCGTGCAGCACGTGGATAAGGCGCAGTGGAAGGGCAAAACCGCGTTCAACGATACGGTGATTGATACCGCGCGCTATCAGCACAACATCGACATGCTGAAAATTAGCGATAACGATATTCGCTACAAAGCGGATAGCTTTATCTTTAACGTGGCCGGCGCACCGGAAGAAGTGAAGCAGTTTAGCGGCATCTCGCGTCCGGAGTCCTGGGGGCGCTGGTCCAACGCGCAGCTGGGCAATGAGGTGAAAATTGAATACGCCCATCCGCTGCCGGAACAGTTCGACCTGGTGATCACCGCCAGAGCGTATGGCCCCAATGCTAACAAGCCCGTACCCGTGCGCGTGGGGGATCGGGAGCAGACGTTAACGCTTGGATACGACGTGAGCACGCACACGCTACATTTTGAGAATCCTTCGCGCAGCGATACCCTGGTGATCGTGCCACCGGACCCGCAGTCCACGAATGAGGGAAATATCCTTGGGCATTCACCGCGCGAGATCGGAATTGGCATGGTCGAAATCAAAATCATCAGCAAAGCGGGTTAATGCGCGTTGCGCCCGGCATTCTGTCGGGCGCTTATGAAAATAAATAATCCTTTATAAGTCTTATAAATTAGATAAAAACACTTTATATAAACCATTTTTATCTATAAATATCCCGCCAAAAACCAAATCAATAAAATGTGCAGCTCCTGAAATCACCACGGAGCGTTACGCACTTTTATCATGCTAACCGGCTATAAGTTCGAATCCATCCGGGCCCTGCGCAGCGAAAATGTGATTGCCTGGGAGGTATTGTCCACGGCAAAGCCACACGTCGATCTTGAAGATTACTTTGGCTCGATGTCCTCGACGCAGCGTAAGGCGCACTTCTTTGCGCAGCTTCGTCATGCCATGTTTTGCGAAGAGGGCGACAAGTATTACCTCAATGCGACATCGGATTTACTGCTGGAAACGGACTTCCTCGACAGGCTCAAAGAAGAAACACCCTGCCCGGAGAGACTTGCTATCGAGGTCACCGATCTCCATACGATGGTACAACTCGACGATACGCAAAGCCGGGCGCTGCGGAAATGCATCGCAACGCTACATCAGTGGGGAATAGAAGTGTGGGCAGACGATGTTTGCGAAGACCTTCTTCCCGAACTTTTGACCAGCCAGATCCGCTTCTGCGGCATCAAAATTGACAAACATACCTTCTGGAACGGACGGACCGAGCAGGCAAAGTTTCTGCATCTCACCCGCCAGTGCAAGCGCGTCGCCAGCAAGGTACTGATCGAAGGCATCGAAACCGCGGGTGATTTCGCGCTGGCCCGCGCCAGCGCGGCCGATTACGGCCAGGGCTATCTGTGGGGTAGAAAATGACCCCTTTCATTCTGAATGCTGGTTATCAGGTTATCGTTCTGAGCGGGAATACGTTTTTATGGCTTGGCCTCACTTCGCTGATCTCGACAGCCGTTACCCCTCGCCCGGAGATGTATTGGATCCATGACGTTAATCCGGAAGGGCTTTTGCGCCTGCAGGAACGGCTACTCAATACACACGTTGGAGAGAACTGGCTGGTATTTACGGATGCAGCGCGGGTCTGCGACGTTCACGCCTTCCTGCGCAACGAGCGGGTCCGAGTGGTCGCGGACAACCTCTCTTTTGCGCAGCTAAGCCACTGTTTTAGCGACACGACATTCGCCTTCGAAAACGCCGCCATGCTCTCGTATCAGGAGAGACGGGTTTGCATGTTGCTCCATAAAGGATTCAGTCCGGTTCGCATCGCAAAAATCATGAATAAGTCCCCTAAAACGATCTACACCCACAAGCGTAACGCGATGAACAAATTTTGCTGCCACAGCCTGGCGGAATTCCATCGAAAACTCTGCCTGCTGGACGCTCAGTCATTCGCTTTGTAATTCCACTGTTACTCACGTCAGGAAATAAAATCATGAAAATTTTTCCCACCGTTGCATGTTGTTCCGTTCTCCTGCTTCCTGCTGCTGCGATCGCCGCAGACAGTAGCGCAAGCGCGACGATGCACGTATCACTTGAGGTCGTAAAGTCATGCACCCTAAAAGCCAACGACCTCAACTTCTCACGTCACGGCTCCGATGAGTCGAGCGAAATCCAGGCCAAAACGCAGGTCGATATCGTCTGTACCAACGGCACGCCTTTCACCCTCACCGCCACCAGCAACGACGGGGAAAATGGAACCTTCTGGCTGAAGCCGGAAAACGGCGAAACGGGCGCACAGAAGATTGCGTGGAAACTCTTTGCCGACGAAGGCAAACAGACGCAAATCACCGGCACGAATGGCCTGGACGATACCGGCAACGGTGCGGAACAGGAGGAAACCCTGTATGGCGTCATTGAAGCCGGGGCGCTGACAACCGCCCAGGCAGGTACCTACAGCGACGATATCACGTTAAAACTGGAGTACTGATCGTGCGTCGCTACCTTCCCTGCTTCATTCTGTGGCTCACGATGCTGGCGCTGCTGTCACGCTACGCGCTGGCCGCCACGCTTCAGGTGGCCCCGGTAACGCTCGATCTGCAGAGCGACCAGCGGGCAGCGGCGGTCTATCTCACTAACAGTGGGAAAGCGGCCATCCATGCGCAGATTCGGGTGTACGAATGGACGCAAAAAAACGGTAAAGATGTTCTGGTGAACACCGGGGAGGTGGTCACCAGCCCGGCGATGACATCACTGGCGCCGGGCCAGCAGCAGCTGGTGCGCATTATCGTCATGCAGCCAGGCAACCGTGCAAAGGAGCAAAGTTACCGGCTGGTCATCGACGAACTGCCGGACGCCACGTCCCGCGCCGCCAATCCCACCGCGGTGCACTTCCTGCTGCGCTACTCGATTCCGGTGTTTATTGCCGGGAACCAGAGCGCGCCAGCCAGCCACGATGCCCTGAGCTGTGAGCAGGCAGACATACCGGCCACTCTCCGCTGCTTTAACGCCGGAAACCGCCATATCCGCCTGAGCCACCTTGAGGCCCTGACGGCCGATGGGCAGGTTGTAGGGTCGATTAAAGGCCTGGCGGGCTATGTGCTCCCGGGACAAATCGCCCTTTTATCGCTCAAGCAGCCCTCACGACACGCGCTCAGCTCGCTGCGCGTCTATCTCAATGATGACCATCATGCCAGCCAGATACCCCTGCGCCCGCTCGCTTCTCGCGCTCCTGTTTTGGCTACCGCTCATGCTGTCAGCCCGGACTGAACCCGCCGACACCGTACAATGGCTGGCCATTACCGTGAACCACGCTCCGCGAGGCGAGCTGTGGGCCTGCCGGGTGGTGGATAATGCGCTATGGATAAGCCGCAGCGACATGAAAAAGCTGGGGCTTCACGCCCCGGACGATCGCGCAGAGTGGGTTGAGCTGACCTCCCTGCCGGGCCTGAAGGTCAATCTCGACGCGCTGTCCCAGCAGGTGTCGATTACCGCAGAGGCAGAGGCGCTCGAGGGCCAGCAGCATCTGACCGTCTCAAGGCCCACGCCGATGTACCGCTATCCTGATGCGCAGCCCGTCAGCGCCTATACGCTCGGATACGCGCTCTACGCCAGCGACGCGCAGGGGAAGCGCCAGCTTAACGCCCAGACCATGCTGACCGCCTCCGGAGGGCTGCCCGGAACGTTCAGCAGCAGTTTTTCAAGCCATGCCGGGGAGGAAAACAGCGCCGGTCGGCCTACCCACACCCGTCTCGAAACCCGCTGGCAGTGGGACAACACCGACTCGCTGACAACGCTGGCGCTGGGCGACAGCATCACCACCGGCACCCGCTGGAGCCGGCAGGTACGCTTTGGCGGGCTGCACTGGGCACGTAACTTTGAGCTTAATCCCCAGCTCAATACCGAACCGCGCAGCCGCTACAGCGACACGGCCGTGCTGCCTTCCACGGTCGATCTATATATCGACGGACTTAAGCAGAGCAGCCAGCGCGTCACGCCGGGAGACTTTCTGCTGGATACCCTGCCGTCCTTCACCGGCAGCGGGCAGGCGGAGGTGGTGATTACCGATATCAACGGTCAGCGTCGCGCCGTACAGCTCGATCTCTACGGCGCCCCGGGCATGCTGGCGGAAGGGCTCAGCAGCGGTTCGCTGGACATCGGCTGGATGCGGGAAAACTACGCCCTGCACTCCGACGACTATGCCGCCTCGCCGCTGCTGGACGCGGGCTGGCGCTATGGAGTGAATAATCACCTGACGCTGGCGCTGCATACGGAGCAGCAGCGCAGGCTGCGCAACGTGGGTACGGGCGCTGACTGGCTGGTCTCCCCCGCCGTAGGGGTGGTCAGCCAGCACGTTGCCGTGAGCGACAGCCCTTACGGGCAGGGCGTTCAGTGGGGCCTCGGCTGGCAGTGGAACGGCAGAGGAACGGGCATTTCTGCCAGCACCGTCCGTACCGGGGCGGATTTCGCCGACAACGCCCGCATGAGCGGTGCCGCGCCCGTCAGGCGCAGCGACAGCGTGTGGGTAAGCCAGTCCGTTCCCCACTTCGGCACCGTGGGCGCGGGCTGGGTACAGCAGAACATTCAGGGCAGCACAGAGCGCTACCTCAACGCCTCCTGGTCGGTGTCGCTGCCGGCACACATCTCCACCACGCTGAGCTATACCCGCTCGTTTACGGACGCGTCGAGCCACGTTCAGCTGCTGCTTTCCGTCCCATTGGGTCGCGAGGACACGCTCTCCGCTCAGGCCAGCCGGGATACGCCGCGCATGGATTACCGCCACCAGCCGGACGATGAGGCCGGCGGCTGGTCATGGGAGCTGGGCCAGGGTTTTGGCGAACGACGTGAAAGATATGCGGACGTAGGCTATCTGGGCCGAGCGGGCGAATGGCACGTTGGGCTGCAGCAGGGTGCCAGCCTGGGCAACCAGTACGCCTCCGCCGAAGGTAGCCTGACGCTGCTGGACGGCAGCCTGCACGCGCTGCGCTACATCCAGCAGGGCATGGCGCTGGTGTCCACGCACGGCATTGGGCACGTACCGGTGATGCTGGAAAACCGCCCGGCCGGTGAAACGGATGAGGACGGTTATCTTCTGCTGACCGACCTGCCGCGCTACCACAACAGCAAAGTCAGCATTAACCCGCTCGATCTGCCCGCCGATGTGATCGCCCCCGTCACCGACATGCATGCCAGGCCGGGCAACAGCAGCGCGGTCAAAGTCGATTTTAACGTCCATCATGCCGTCACGGTTCAGGCCCGGCTGGTCGACAGCCGCCGCAGGCCGCTCCCGCTAGGCAGCGTCGTGTCAACGCCGCAGGGTGCCACCATCGTGGGCCGCGACGGCTTTATCTGGCTTGAAGATCCGCCCCTGCCGGGTGAACTGGTGGTGAAGACCGGTGAGGGGGAGTGCCGGGTCACGCTTCCGGCGCCGCGCACCGGGTCATCTATACAGAATATCGGAGAACAACTGTGTCATTAAGAGCACCGTTATTATTGCTGCTCGTCCTGTCCGTGAAGGCGATGGCGGCAGCCTGCTGGATAACCTCCATGCCCACCATTAACTTTGGCAACGTCGTGGCGGGCAATACCACCTCCGTCAACACCGAGGTCAAATTTAGCTGCCAGGCCGACAATGAGGGCAGGACAGAATATCTCAACGTCTGCCTGAGCAGCGTAGACGCCCCGCCCTTTGAGATGATCTCGCCGGGGGATCAGGAGGGGAAACAGTACACCCTCCTCTTCCGCCTGCTGAACGGCGCAGCGCACTCTCAGGAGCTGGGGCCTGCCAGTAGCGGGAACCTGATTCAGCAGACTCTGGCCGCGCAAAGCAATGCCAACGTCAGCGGTACCTTTCCCCTTATCGCTACCATTCCGGCAGGGCAAAGCCAGCTTCCGGCCTACCACTATTACAACTACAACATGAATCTGCGTATCGCCTGGCACAGCGCCCTGCGTCAGGATGCCCTGCAAAACTGCTCGGACGGTTCCGCAGAGGGGGAGCAGGTGCAGGGCGGCACCAGCGCGCAGGCCGAGATCAGCCAGGGATGCTACATCGAGCGCGTGACGCCCCTTAACTTCGGCACCCTGACCAGCAACGCGACCCTGCGTCCGACGCGTTCCACCGCCACCCTCACCACGCGCTGTCCGGCCGGAACCGCGTTCACCCTTGCCATGGGCAAAGGCAACCATGCCAGCGGTAACCAGCGGCAGCTCTGCAACAGCGAGGGCCAGTGCCTGCGCTACGGGCTCTGGCAGGATGAGGCGGCCACGCAACGCTGGGGAGATCAAAGCAGCGGCGATGCGCTGCAGGTCACTAATCCCGCTGGCGGCACCCAGAACTACACCGTTTATGGCGAGGTCCCGGCACAGCCGCTAACCGGTACCGGAGAATTTATTGATGACGTGATTATCACGCTGACTTATTAAACCACCCAAAATCCTGTCTGGATCAATGTTATCGGTAACAATGGCGTTAAAATAGCCAGCAATGCAGCCCGGAAGGCGTAGACCTTCTCTTTTTATTTTTTATCTCTGTTTTTATTACAACAACTTATGAAATACCTGCTTGCTGACGCCATCGTCTATAACGACGAGGACGGTTCTGTTTCTCTTATCAATGCGCCGGATGAGGATGCGCAGCTCCTCACCTGTACGGCCAATACCATCATGAAGCTGCTGGTTCAGCATCATGGGAACGTGGTTGAACGGGAAACCTTTCTCCAGGAAGTCTGGGATCGGCGAGGGCTCCAGGGATCTAACAACTCCTTAAACCAGTACATCAGCATTCTGCGCAAGATGCTGGCGACCCTGCTTCCCGACGCGCTGCTTATCGTTACCGTACCGAAAACGGGCTTTATGCTCAGCGCAGACGTCACGGTCACCCCGCTGGAGGAGGCCCCGCCGACCGCCGAAACGGCAAAACCTGCATGGCCCGTTCGCCCGGAATGGCTGTTCTGCGGCGCGCTCACGCTGGTCGTCGTTGCGCTATGCCTCTGGATCGCGCTGATCAAGCCAGAAAATTCACAAAGGGAGATCCATCTGCTGACGCATATCGGCACCTGCCCGGTCTACACCTTTACGCCGCTGGCGGATGTATTTCACGGGAAGGCAATAACGCTGGCGCAAACGCTTCAGAAGGACGGCCATCTTCCGTGCCTGAAAAATTCAATTTTCTACATGCACATTCAGAGAACGCTTTTCTACGGCCACGAAGGGCGGCTGGTGCTCTCCCAATGTTCCCTCACGCGGGGTAAAGCCAGCGCCTGTCGTACGCTTTACTATTACGAGTGGTGATATGAGACACAAAAAAGTTTGGCTAATCCTGTTCCTCAACCTGCTGCTGCTGGCCGCCGTGACGGCGTGGTACTTTCACACGCCCCCGCTGTCGGTGGCCTGCGATGGAAACCTGACCTTCTCCGACCGGCGCGACAGCCACGATTTCACCTTTGACGGTGAGATCATTATGCGTTTTCATCCCGACAAAACGGGGTACATCACGGTTAACGGCAGCGTAGTGAATGCCCCGCGCAGCTGGGAGGTTTCCCGCCAGGAGATGTTTAAATGGCGTCACGTGGAGGGCGAACTGTATGAGATTGCTATTCAAAAAGTGGAGCGTTTTAGCCATGACGCCATGCCGCCCGGGGTCTTTGAAAAATACGTTGCCGGCCTGACGCTGGGCAATAAAAGGCTCCTGACAATAGAGCGCACGCCAGAAGACGCGCTGGTGATCAGCAATTTCTATTCGCCGGTGCTGATCTGCTCGGAATAATGTCGACGGGTCAGGCTATACTTGTCGCCATGACCATTCGCATTCGCTCCACCACCCTCAACGACGTTGTCGCCCTGCCCGCCATTGAACGCGCGGCGGGGGAGCGCTTTCGTGAAGACCCGGAACTCGCCTGGCTTGCCGATGGCGAGGTCATTTCCACTGACCATCACCTCGGCTATGTCGAACGCGGGCTAAGCTGGCTGGCGCTGGCAAAAGACCAGCCCGTCGGGTTTATCCTCGCCGAAGCCCATCCGTCATCACTGTTTATTGTCGAACTCTCGGTCGATCTGCACTGGCAGGGAAAAGGGATCGGCAGGCAGCTCATCGCCTGCGTGGCAGACTATGCACGTAAAAGGGGGCTGACAGCGCTGACGTTGACGACGTTCAGGAACGTACCGTGGAATGCGCCGTTCTATGCTCGGCTGGGGTTTGAAAAAATGACGACGCTGACGCCTGAACTGCGTCGGAAAAGGGAAGAAGAGACAGCGCACGGCTTCGCGTATGAAACGCGCTGCGTCATGCGCCTGCCTCTGTAATATCGCCCGGTAGCGCTGCGCTTACCGGGCCTACAAAACCCTGAACCGTAGGCCGGGTAAGGCGCAGCCGCCACCCGGCACAACAAACGGCGTTAGAAGGTTTCCCAGTTATCACCTGCATCAGCGGTAACCGCTTTACGCGCCATCGCCGGTGCTGCAACGGTTTTCGCAGAAGCGAATTCGCGCGCTTTCATCTGCTCCTGCTGAATGCGGAACACCGCCACGGCCTGCGTCAGACGGCTTGCCTGCTCTTCAAGGGCGGCCGCCGCTGCGGCAGATTCCTCAACCAGCGAGGCGTTCTGCTGGGTCACGCGATCCATCTCTGCTACCGCCAGGCCCACCTGGTCGATACCGCGGCTCTGCTCGTCAGACGCAGAGGCGATTTCACCCATGATGTCCGTGACGCGTGTTACCGCATTCACGATCTCACCCATGGTTTCACCGGCGCTTTCGACAAGCGTTGAGCCCACTTCCACGCGGCCCACGGAGTCTTCAATCAGGCTCTTGATCTCGCGTGCCGCCTGGGCGCTGCGCTGGGCCAGGTTACGTACTTCACCTGCCACCACCGCAAAACCACGGCCCTGCTCGCCCGCACGCGCCGCTTCTACCGCCGCGTTCAGTGCCAGAATGTTGGTCTGGAAGGCAATGCCGTCGATCACGCTGATAATGTCGGCAATTTTCTGCGAACTGCCCGCGATATCGCGCATGGTCTGCACCACGTTATCCACCACTTTGCCGCCTTTCTGCGCGGTTTCGGAGGCGCTCAGCGCAAGATGGCTTGCCTGACGAGCGTTCTCGGCGTTCTGCTTAACGGTCGCCGTCAGCTGCTCCATGCTGGCAGCGGTCTCTTCCAGGGAAGCGGCCTGCTGTTCAGTACGGGAGGAGAGGTCGTTGTTGCCCATCGCGATTTCACTCGCGCCGCTGTAAATCGCATTCGCGCCGTTACGCACGTCGCCAACGGTACGCACCAGCTCGCCCTGCATATGACGCAGCGAGTCGGCCAGTTCACCCATCTCGTTGGTGCCCTGAACCTCAATGCGCTTCACCAGGTCGCCGCTGGCGATATGGCGAATGTTGTCGATCAGACGATTCAGCGGGGAGATCAGCGTCTGCTTGATGTTCAGCCAGACGGCCACGATCACCACCAGCACGGCAATCAGGACGCTAATCAGCACCCAGATAGCCTGGCTGTAGGAGCTGTTGCTGTCTTCGACCGCCGTCTGATACAGCTTGTCGTTCTGCTGCAGGTAGCTCACATACTGCTTCTCAAAACCGTCCTGATAGCTCTGGGTCGGCTGGTCGAAGAAGGCGTTGATTTTGCCCGCGCCCAGCAGCTGAATCAGCTCCGCCAGCGCGCCATGGTAAATATCATAGTTACGCTTGATCTCCATAGCATCCGCATCGCCTTGACGCGGATCGCGCGGCAGGGCTTCATAGGCAGCCCAGTTTTTTTCCGCCTGTTTCAGAGACGTAGACGCGATTTGCATCAAATCGTTAACGGTCGCGCCGCTGCCGATATTGCTCTGATCCATCATGTAGCGGATACCCGCACGGTTCAGGGTATTACGGGTTTGCAGCAATGCTACCCAGCTGGCGTTCAGCGTGGATTGTTGCTGGCGAATGGTTTGCAGGACGGTGAAATTCTCTTTGTCATTCTTAAGGGCATTAAAGAAAAGACCACCGGATGTGAGTTGTAAAAGGCCAAATATCGCTAAAACCAGCATTAAGCTGGTGACAATCTTGATACGGTTTAACATGTTTTCTCTTTCCTCAGACAGATACAGAATTTTCGGCCTGGAAAGGGAAAACTTTACGAAAATCATCCTGGAATTTGTGGTTTTTACTCTTCTTCCCGCGCTGCGTTATGCCGGTTTCCGAGTTCAATAAACTCTTCCAGCAGCGCCGTCAGCTGTTTCATCTTCTCCGGCGTGTATTCCGCCTCGATCTGCTGATACGCCTCTTCGACCTGCGCCTGGGCGTGTTCATACAGCGCATTTCCCTCTTTGGTCAGCGATACGTACAGCTTGCGCTGGTCGTTCACCGGCTTTAAGCGCAGCACCAGGCCGTCGCGCTCCATCCGCGTCAGGATGCCGGTCAGGCTGGGACGCAGGATGCAGGTGCGAAACGCCAGATCGTGAAAATCCATCGACGGATGTTCAGCCAGCACGCGCACAATGCGCCACTGCTGCTCGGTCAGGTTATGGCGCTTCACGATGGGGCGGAAATAGGACATCGCCGCTTCCCGCGCCTGCAGCAGCGCGATGGTTAATGAATCATGCATAGCGTCTCCCCTTCACATCATTAACAAGTAAACAATCACTAAAAGATGTTTTTATAAACAACGCGTTTTCCGTCAAAAAGTCTAACAGAAACCCGTCAATTTTATTAACTCTATGATTTAAATATTAATAAAGTCCAACATGTAAATTTATTGTTATTCATATCACAAATTTTTCACTTCTGATTGCGAAATAAACAGCAAAAGCATAAAACCAGATCATTAACATATTAATGAAATCCAAACCGGACATCCGGCCTGAGGAGTATGTGAATGAAAGGTACCGTTTTTGCCGTCGCCCTCAACCATCAAAGCCAGCGTGAAGCCTGGCGTGAGGCCTTTGAAAAAGCCCCCTACAACACGCCGCCGAAAACAGCGGTGTGGTTTATCAAACCGCATAACACGGTGATCCGCGCGGGCGAGCCGATCCCCTTCCCGCAGGGTGAAACGGTGCTGAGCGGCGCCACGGTGGCTCTGGTCGTGGGCAAAACCGCCAGCAAGGTGCGCGTGGAGGACGCCGCGGAGTACATCGCCGGATATGCGCTCGCCAACGAGGTGAGCCTGCCGGAAGAGAGCTTCTACCGCCCTGCCATCAAGGCGAAATGCCGTGACGGATTTTGCCCGCTCGGTGAAATGGTCGCCGTTGGTAACGTGGATAACCTGACCATCATCACCGAGATCAACGGCCGCGAAGCGGACCACTGGAACACGGCCGACCTTCAGCGTAACGCAGCCGAACTGCTGAGCGCCCTGAGCGAGTTCGCTACCCTCAATCCCGGCGATGCGATATTGCTCGGTACCCCGCAAAGCCGCGTTGAGATCCGTCCGGGCGATCGGGTGCGTATTCTGGCGGCAGGTTTTCCGCCGCTGGAAAACCCGGTGGTAGATGAACGCGACGTCGCTCACACGCACCGCACGCCGCCGCACGCCACGCTGTTTGCCCTCGGTCTGAACTATGCCGATCACGCCAGCGAGCTGGACTTCAAGCCGCCCACCGAGCCGCTGGTATTTATCAAAGCGCCAAACACCTTCAACGGCGACGGCCAGACGTCGGTGCGCCCGAACAATATCGAATACATGCATTACGAAGCGGAGCTGGTGGTGGTCATCGGTAAAACCGCGCGTAAGGTGAGTGAAGCCGAGGCGATGGACTATGTTGCGGGCTACACGGTCTGCAACGACTACGCCATCCGCGACTACCTGGAAAACTACTACCGCCCGAACCTGCGGGTAAAAAGCCGCGACGGGCTGACCCCCATTTCCCAAAACGTCGTGCCAAAAGAAGCCATTCCCGACCCGCACAACCTCGCCCTGCGCACCTTCGTTAACGGCGAGCTGCGCCAGGAAGGCACCACGGCGGATCTGATCTTCAGCATCCCGTACCTGATCGCCTACCTGAGCGACTTTATGACCCTGCAGCCGGGCGACATGATTGCCACCGGCACGCCGAAGGGGCTGTCCGACGTGGTGCCGGGCGATGAGGTGGTGGTTGAAGTGGAAGGCGTGGGACGCCTGGTGAACAGAATTGTGAGTGAGGAGACGGCAAAATGAAAAAGATTAACCACTGGATCAACGGTAAAAACGTCGCGGGCAGCGACTACTTCCACACCACTAACCCGGCCTCCGGCGAGGTGCTGGCAGAAGTCGCCTCCGGCGGTGAAGCTGAAATTCACCAGGCCGTTGCCGCCGCCAAGGAGGCGTTTCCGAAGTGGGCCAACCTGCCGATGAAGGAGCGCGCGCGCCTGATGCGTCGTCTGGGCGATCTGATCGACCAGAACGTGCCGGAGATCGCCGCCATGGAAACCGCCGATACCGGGCTGCCGATCCACCAGACCAAAAACGTGCTCATTCCGCGCGCCTCGCACAACTTCGAGTTCTTCGCCGAGGTGTGCCAGCAGATGAACGGTAAAACCTACCCGGTCGACGACAAGATGCTCAACTACACCCTGGTGCAGCCGGTGGGCGTCTGCGCGCTGGTGTCGCCGTGGAACGTGCCGTTCATGACCGCCACCTGGAAGGTCGCGCCGTGCCTCGCCTTAGGTAATACCGCGGTGCTGAAGATGTCCGAGCTCTCCCCGCTGACCGCTGACCGCTTGGGCGAGCTGGCCCTCGAAGCGGGCATTCCGGCGGGCGTTCTGAACGTGGTGCAGGGCTATGGCGCGACGGCAGGCGACGCGCTGGTGCGTCATCACGACGTGCGCGCGGTCTCCTTCACCGGCGGCACCGCCACCGGGCGCAACATCATGAAAAACGCAGGGCTGAAGAAGTACTCCATGGAGCTGGGCGGCAAATCCCCGGTGCTGATTTTTGAAGATGCCGACATCGCGCGCGCGCTGGACGCCGCCCTGTTCACCATCTTCTCGATCAACGGCGAGCGCTGCACCGCGGGCTCGCGCATCTTTATCCAACAGAGCATCTACCCGGAATTCGTCAAGCGCTTTGCCGAGCGCGCCAACCGCCTGCGCGTGGGCGACCCGACCGATCCGAACACCCAGATTGGCGCGCTCATCAGCAAGCAGCACTGGGAAAAAGTCTCCGGCTATATCCGCCTCGGAATTGAAGAGGGCGCAACCCTGCTGGCGGGCGGCCCGGACAAACCGACCGACCTGCCTGCGCACCTGAAGGGCGGCAATTTCCTGCGCCCGACCGTGCTGGCGGACGTCGACAACCGCATGCGCGTGGCGCAGGAGGAGATCTTCGGGCCGGTGGCCTGCCTGCTGCCGTTCAAGGACGAAGCGGAAGGGCTGCGCCTGGCCAACGACGTGGAGTACGGCCTGGCGTCATACGTCTGGACCCAGGACGTCAGCAAGGTACTGCGCCTGGCGCGCAATATCGAAGCGGGCATGGTGTTCGTCAACACCCAGAACGTGCGCGACCTGCGCCAGCCGTTTGGCGGCGTGAAGGCCTCCGGCACCGGCCGCGAGGGCGGCGAGTACAGCTTCGAGGTATTCGCGGAGATGAAGAACGTCTGCATCTCCATGGGCGACCATCCGATTCCAAAGTGGGGGATCTGAGCATGGGTAAACTAGCGTTAGCGGCGAAAATCACCCACGTACCGTCGATGTATCTCTCCGAGCTGCCGGGCAAAAACCACGGCTGCCGCCAGGGCGCCATCGACGGTCATAAAGAAATTAGCAAGCGCTGCCGGGAGCTGGGCGTCGATACCATTATCGTCTTCGACACCCACTGGCTGGTGAACAGCGCCTACCACATCAACTGTGCGGACCATTTTTCGGGCGTCTACACCAGCAACGAGCTGCCGCACTTTATCCGCGACATGACCTACGACTACGACGGCAATCCGGAACTCGGTCATCTCATCGCCGACGAGGCGGTGAAGCTTGGCGTGCGCGCCAAAGCGCACAACATTCCAAGCCTGAAGCTGAAGTACGGCACGCTGGTGCCTATGCGCTACATGAACACGGATAAGCACTTCAAGGTGGTCTCCATCTCGGCGTTTTGCACGGTTCACGACTTCGCCGACAGCCGCAGGCTGGGCGAGGCCATCGTCAGCGCCATTGAAAAATATGACGGCACCGTGGCGGTGCTCGCCAGCGGCTCGCTGTCGCACCGCTTTATCGACGACCAGCGCGCGGAAGAAGGGATGAACAGCTACACCCGGGAGTTCGACCGTCAGATGGACGAGCGCGTGGTGAAGCTGTGGCGTGAGGGTCAGTTTAAAGAATTCTGCAGCATGCTGCCGGAGTACGCCAACTACTGCTACGGCGAGGGCAACATGCACGACACGGTGATGCTGCTGGGGATGCTCGGCTGGGACAAATACGACGGCAAGGTGGAGTTTCTCACCGAGCTGTTCGCCAGCTCCGGAACCGGCCAGGTCAACGCCGTTTTCCCGCTGCCCGCCTAAGGAGCCACCATGCCGCACTTTATTGCTGAATGTACCGACAACATCCGCGAGCAGGCCGACCTGCCGGGGCTGTTCGCCAAAGTGAACGAGGCGCTCGCCGCCACGGGCATCTTCCCCATCGGCGGTATCCGCAGCCGCGCCCACTGGCTGGACACCTGGCAGATGGCCGACGGCAGGCACGATTACGCCTTTGTGCATATGACGCTGAAAATCGGCGCCGGGCGCAGCCTGGAGAGCCGGGAAGCCGTGGGGGAGATGCTGTTTGGGCTTATCAAAGCGCACTTCGCGGAGCTGATGGCGAGCCGCTACCTGGCGCTGTCGTTTGAGCTCGACGAACTGCACCCGACGCTTAATTACAAACAGAACAACGTGCACGCGTTGTTTAAGTAATACCGGCACGGCCAGTCTCCTCGCCCCTTTAGGGAGAGGGAGAAAACAAACATAAAACAGGATATCGCCATGCTCGACAAACATACCCATACCCTGATCGCCCATCGTCTGCATCAGGCGGAACAGTCCCGGGAGCAGATCCGCGCGATCTCGCTGGACTACCCGGAGATTACCATTGAAGACGCCTACGCCGTCCAGCGCGAATGGGTCAGCCTGAAAATCGCCGAAGGCCGCGTGCTGAAGGGCCACAAGATCGGCCTGACCTCAAAAGCGATGCAGGCCAGCTCGCAGATTAGCGAGCCGGACTACGGCGCGCTGCTGGACGACATGTTCTTCCACGACGGCAGCGACATCCCGGTCGACCGCTTCATCGTCCCGCGAATTGAAGTGGAGCTGGCCTTCGTGCTGGCAAAACCGCTGCGCGGCCCGAACTGCACTATCTTCGACGTCTACAAGGCCACGGATTACGTCATCCCCGCGCTGGAGCTGATCGACGCCCGCTGCCACAACGTCGACCCGGAGACCCAGCGCCCGCGCAAGGTGTTCGACACCATTTCGGATAACGCCGCCAACGCGGGCGTCATCCTCGGCGGCCGTCCGATTAAGCCCGACGAGCTGGACCTGCGCTGGATCTCCGCCCTGCTCTACCGCAACGGCGTGATCGAAGAGACCGGCGTGGCCGCAGGCGTCCTTAACCACCCGGCCAACGGCGTGGCGTGGCTGGCGAACAAGCTGGCGCCGTACGACGTGCAGCTTGAGCCGGGGCAAATCATCCTCGGCGGCTCGTTTACCCGCCCGGTGCCCGCCAGCAGAGGCGACACCTTCCACGTCGACTATGGCAGCATGGGCTCCATCAGCTGCCGTTTTGTCTAGGAGATAGTCATGCAAAATGCATTCAAAGCGGCGCTGCAGGCGGGCCGTCCGCAAATCGGGTTATGGCTGGGGCTGACCAGCAGCTACAGCGCCGAGCTGCTGGCGGGGGCAGGCTTCGACTGGCTGCTGATCGACGGCGAGCACGCGCCGAACAGCGTGCAGACCGTCTTAACCCAGCTGCAGGCTATCGCCCCTTATCCCAGCCAGCCGGTGGTCCGCCCGTCGTGGAACGACCCGGTGCAGATCAAACAGCTGCTGGACGTGGGTGCGCAAACCCTGCTGGTGCCGATGGTGCAAAACGCCGACGAAGCGCGGCTGGCGGTACGTTCCACCCGCTACCCGCCTGCAGGCATTCGCGGGGTGGGCAGCGCACTGGCGCGCGCCTCGCGCTGGAACCGAATCCCGGATTATCTGCAGCAGGCCAACGACGCCATGTGCGTGCTGGTGCAGATTGAAACCCGCGAGGCGCTGAAAAACCTGCCGCAAATCCTGGACGTGGAAGGCGTCGACGGCGTGTTTATCGGCCCGGCGGATCTTAGCGCAGACATGGGCTTTGCCGGCAATCCGCAGCACCCGGAGGTGCAGGCCGCCATCGAGCAGGCGATCGCACAGATACGTGCTGCCGGTAAAGCCCCCGGCATCCTGATGGCGAACGAGCAGCTGGCAAAACGCTATCTTGAACTCGGCGCGCTGTTTGTTGCCGTCGGCGTCGACACCACTCTGCTCGCCCGCGGCGCGGAAGCGCTGGCGGCACGTTTTATCGAAAAACCGGTTACGTCAGTTAATAACAATAAATCCGTCTACTAAACGTAAGATCTGGAGCGCACCATGACGACCTCTACCCTGCAAGTCCATGATAATAAAGCTGTTGAACATCGCGTCATTCACAAGCTGTTCCGTCGCCTGATCGTTTTTCTTTTTATCCTGTTTGTCTTCTCGTTTCTCGATCGCATCAACATCGGCTTCGCCGGGCTGACGATGGGTAAAGATCTTGGCCTCACGTCAACCATGTTTGGCCTGGCCGCGACGCTGTTTTACGTCACCTACGTGCTGTGCGGCATTCCGAGCAACATCATGCTGGCGAAGATCGGCGCACGCCGCTGGATCGCCGGGATCATGGTGGTGTGGGGTATTGCCTCCACCTGCACCATGTTCGCCACCAGCCCCGAAACCCTCTACGTCCTGCGCATGCTGGTGGGCATTGCCGAAGCGGGTTTCCTGCCGGGGATTCTGGTCTATCTCACCTGGTGGTTCCCGGCCTATCACCGCGCCCGCGCCAACGCGCTGTTTATGATCGCCATGCCGGTAACCATGATGCTCGGCTCGATCCTCTCCGGGTACATTCTAGCGATGGACGGGCTGTGGAACCTCAAGGGATGGCAGTGGCTGTTCCTGCTGGAGGGGCTGCCATCGGTGGTGCTCGGCGTGGTGACCTGGTTTTACCTCAACGACACGCCGGACCAGGCCACCTGGCTGGATGAGGACGAAAAGCAGGCGCTGAAAACGATGATCGCCCGCGAGCAGGAGGTCGCGATTGCCCAATTCGTCACGCCGCGTTCCACGCTGCGCGAGGTGCTCACGCCCGCCGTGCTGCTCTACACGCTGGCCTACTTCTGCCTGACCAATACGCTGAGTGCGATCAACATCTGGACGCCGCAGATCCTGCAGAGCTTCAACACGGGAAGCAGCAATATCGTCATTGGCCTGCTGGCGGCGATCCCGCAGTTTTGCACCATCCTCGGGATGATCTGGTGGAGCCGCCGCTCCGACAGGCTGAAAGAGCGAAAAAAGCACACCATCCTGCCGTACCTGTTCGCCGCGGCGGGATGGATGCTGGCCTCCGCGACGGATCACAGCCTGATCCAGCTGCTTGGCATCATCATGGCCTCAACCGGATCGTTTACCGCCATGGCGATATTCTGGACCACGCCGGATCGGGTTATTAGCCTGCAGTCCCGCGCGGTGGCGCTGGCGGTGATCAACGCCATCGGCAACGTCGGTTCCGCCGTCAGCCCGCTGCTGATCGGGATCCTGCGCGACGCGACCGGCAGCTTTAGCTCGGGGCTGTGGTTTGTGGCCGGGCTGCTGGTGGTCGGCGCGCTGGTGCTGACGCGCATCCCGATGACGCAGCGCGAAAGCCTTGAACGCGAGCCGGGCATCGCGGCGCAGAAGATCCACTAGGAAGCCGTTATGTGCCAGAGCCCCATTACCAACATCGATATCAGCAAGGAGTACGACGAAAGTCTGGGCACCGACGATGTGCACTACCAGTCGTTTGCCCGCATGGCGGCCTTTTTTGGCCGCGACATGCAGGCGCATCGTCACGACCAGTACTTTCAGATGCACTTTCTCGATACCGGGCAGATTGAGCTCCAGCTCGACGATCACCGCTATTCGGTGCAGGCCCCGCTGTTCGTCCTCACGCCGCCGTCGGTACCGCACGCGTTTATCACCGAATCCGACAGCGACGGTCACGTACTGACGGTCCGTGAGGATCTGATCTGGCCGCTGCTGGAGGTGCTCTACCCCGGCACGCGGGAGGCGTTTGGCCTGCCGGGGATCTGCCTCTCGCTGGCCGACAGGCCGGACGAGCTGGCGGCGCTGAAGCACTACTGGCAGCTGATTGCCCGGGAATCCACGGAACAACAGCCCGGGCGCGAGCACACCCTGGTCCTGCTGGCGCAGGCGGTGTTTACCCTGCTGCTGCGCAACGCGAAGCTCGACGACCACGCCTCAGGCGGCATGCGCGGCGAGCTGAAGCTGTTCCAGCGCTTTACCCAACTGATCGACACCCACTACCACCAGCACTGGACGGTGCCGGAATACGCCAGCGAGCTGCACCTGACCGAATCCCGCCTGACCGATATCTGCCGCCGCTTCGCCAACCGTCCGCCAAAACGGCTGATCTTCGACCGCCAGCTGCGGGAGGCCAGACGCTTGCTGCTCTTCTCCGACAGCACCGTCAGTGAGATTGCCTGGCAGCTGGGGTTCAAAGATCCGGCCTATTTCGCCCGCTTTTTTAACCGCTTAGTGGGATGCTCGCCCAGCGCGTATCGGGCTCAGAAAGTACCGGTTTCCTGAACGCATCACGGTTCGTAGGGCGGGTAAGCGTAGCGCCACCCGCCGAAAAGCCGCACAGATCACAAAACCACATCCCACCCGAAAAGTACCCGTCGTTGTCCCAATCGTCCCTTCACGTTACGCCCCTCTCAGGCTTCAATTAAACAACAAAAACAAAACATAAATTTAACAACACTATTCCGATACGAGGTCCCTATGAAGCCTGAAGAGTTCCGCGCAGACGCCAAACGCCCGTTAACCGGCGAAGAGTATTTAAAAAGCCTGCAGGACGGTCGTGAGATTTATATATACGGCGAGCGCGTCAAAGACGTCACTACCCATCCGGCGTTTCGCAATGCGGCGGCCTCCATCGCACAGATGTACGACGCGCTGCACAAGCCGGACATGCAGGACACGCTGTGCTGGGGCACCGACACCGGCAGCGGCGGCTACACCCACAAGTTCTTCCGCGTGGCGAAAAGCGCCGACGACCTGCGCCAGCAGCGTGACGCCATCGCCGAGTGGTCGCGCCTGAGCTACGGCTGGATGGGCCGCACGCCGGACTACAAAGCCGCTTTCGGCTGCGCGCTCGGCGCTAACCCGGCCTTCTACGGCCAGTTCGAACAGAACGCCCGGAACTGGTACACCCGCATTCAGGAAACCGGCCTGTACTTCAACCACGCCATCGTTAACCCGCCGATCGACCGCCACAAGCCGGCGGACGAGGTAAAAGACGTTTACATCAAGCTGGAGAAAGAGACCGACGCCGGGATTATTGTCAGCGGCGCGAAAGTGGTAGCCACCAACTCGGCGCTGACCCACTACAACATGATCGGCTTCGGCTCCGCGCAGGTGATGGGCGAAAACCCGGACTTCGCGCTGATGTTCGTCGCGCCGA
This sequence comes from Enterobacter sp., assembly GCF_977039595.1. Taxonomy (NCBI): domain Bacteria; kingdom Pseudomonadati; phylum Pseudomonadota; class Gammaproteobacteria; order Enterobacterales; family Enterobacteriaceae; genus Enterobacter; species Enterobacter sp. The sequence continues at coordinate 34,295 of NZ_CDRQYH010000018.1, read as the reverse complement.
TGGATGCCGAGGGCGTGAAGCTGATCTCCCGCGCCTCTTACGAGATGGTGGCAGGCGCGACCGGCTCCCCTTACGACTACCCGCTCTCCAGCCGCTTTGACGAGAACGACGCGATCCTGGTGATGGATCACGTGCTTATCCCGTGGGAAAACGTGCTCATCTACCGCGATTTCGACCGCTGCCGTCGCTGGACGATGGAAGGCGGTTTCGCCCGCATGTACCCGCTGCAGGCCTGCGTGCGTCTGGCGGTGAAGCTCGACTTCATCACCGCCCTGCTGAAGAAATCCCTGGAGTGCACCGGTACCCTGGAGTTCCGCGGCGTGCAGGCAGATCTCGGCGAAGTGGTGGCCTGGCGCAACATGTTCTGGGCGCTGAGCGACTCCATGTGTTCCGAGGCCACCCCGTGGGTTAACGGCGCGTATATGCCGGATCATGCCGCGCTGCAAACCTACCGCGTGATGGCGCCGATGGCCTACGCCAAAATCAAGAACATCATCGAGCGTAACGTGACGTCCGGCCTGATTTACCTGCCGTCCAGCGCCCGGGATCTGAACAATCCGCAGATCGACCAGTATCTGGCGAAATACGTGCGCGGCTCCAACGGCATGGATCACGTCGAACGCATCAAGATTTTGAAACTGATGTGGGACGCCATCGGCAGCGAGTTCGGCGGTCGTCACGAGCTGTACGAAATTAACTACTCCGGCAGCCAGGATGAAATTCGCCTGCAGTGTCTGCGCCAGGCGCAGAGCTCCGGCAACATGGACAAGATGATGGCGATGGTCGACCGCTGCATGTCCGAATACGACCAGCACGGCTGGACCGTACCGCACCTGCACAACAACAGCGATATCAACATGCTCGACAAGCTGCTGAAATAGCGCAGCGGGAGGTTGCAATGCATTCAGATGAACAACGCCTGCGTTTTCGCGACGCAATGAGTAGCCTGTCGGCGGCGGTAAACGTGGTCACCACCGAGGGTGAGGCGGGCCGCTGCGGCATTACCGCCACCGCCGTCTGTTCGGTCACAGACACCCCGCCGTCGGTGATGGTGTGCATCAACGCCAACAGCGCTATGAACCCGGTATTCCAGGGCAACGGCAGGCTGTGCGTTAACGTGCTGAACCACGAGCAGGAGATCATGGCTCGCCATTTCGCCGGGATGACCGGTATGACGATGGAAGAGCGCTTTGCACTCTCCTGCTGGCAGAAAGGGCCGCTGGCGCAGCCTGTGCTCAAGGGCGCGTTCGCCAGCCTTGAAGGTGAGATTAGCCAGGTGCAAACCATCGGCACGCATCTTGTCTACCTTGTTGAAGTTAAAAACATTATCCTGAGTGACGCGGGACACGGCCTGATCTACTTCAGGCGCCGTTTCCACCCGGTCATGCTGGAGGCAGAAGCCGCCTTGTGATGCCCCTTCGCGCTGGCCTTTTTTTCCGGCCAGCGCCGCTTTCTACAAAAACTCCTAAGGTTTCCCCTAAAACACGCCGTTATATAGCCATAAGAGAAATTTTCTGTGACTGAATACTGACACTACCTGTCAGTGCATCCGCATCATTCAGCGCATACCTAAATATACAGGATGACCTTATGGCTAAAACGACGCGTAGCCGCTCGGCTGAACGTCTGGTCGATATTCTGGTTGAGCTACATTTAAACGGTGTGGTAAACCGCAGTGCGCTAATGGAGAAATTTAAAATTACCGAGCGTACCGTCTACCGGGATTTAAATGCCCTCTCTCCCATTGTTGAACATTTCGGTAACGGGCTATATCGGCTGATCCATTCTGCACAATCGCCCGGCGGACAAGGCTTACATCACACCCTTGCTAACTTCCTGAATGCTGACAGCTTTTTCCCTGAAAGAAATACGGAATTCTGGCAGAAGCTTGAAGCGCGCGTTGACGAAAACCATATTCTTATTCTTGGCAATGAAGCAGAACACACGGTAGAACGTGATATTCGCCGTCATTTAACGAAAATCGAGAAATCGATTAAAAACCATAATGTTTGCCAGATCGTTTATAAGGGTAAAACCCGTCTGATTAATCCCTATAAACTCATTAACAAAAAAAATATATGGTATTTACAAGCCACCGAAAATAGCCGCCTGAAATCCTTCTCCTTGAGCTAGATTAGCTGGTTTGATATTCAGAAAACGACCTTCACCCCTGAAGAAAATGTCCTTGAGCTGCTGGAGAAAAGCCTCGACCCTTGGGTATCTGAAGATACTTTCGCAGTGAAAATATTTATTAAAGATAATATTTCACATTACTTCCTGCGCCGCGATCTTCTGCCGGAACAGGAGCTGCTGGAGGAGCAACAGGGCGGCGTCACGCTGCGCTGCCAGGCGGCCCACGAGAACCAGATCCTGCCGCTGCTGTTCTACTGGCTCCCCCATATTCAGATACTGGAACCGAGCTGGCTGAAGGAGAAGCTCATCAGGACGCTGGAAAGCTATCTGGCCGTGGAGCGTACCCCGAATAATCAAGTGATCTCAATCACATAATTTCGCCCACTGGCGGCGAGCCGAAACCGCTCGTCGCCTCCTTTGACCGCTCACCCGGCACTTTCAACCACTCATTCACTTACCGTCCTTTACGCGCGCGTTGATCTGGCACGATCGCTCCAGCATTAATCAATACCTCCTAACAACGAACCCTGACCCTTTTTTCTTTACATAAAAAACCAGGTCTTACTATGGATACTAAAAAACTACTGAAGCACGTGCCCTGGGCCTTACTCGGGATCCTCGGCGCTTTTTGTCTGGCGGTTGTCGCATTACGCCGGGGCGAACACGTAAGCGCCCTGTGGATCGTGGTCGCGTCCGTTTCCGTCTATCTTGTGGCTTATCGCTACTACAGCTTATACATCGCGCAGAAGGTCATGAAGCTCGACCCGACGCGCGCCACGCCGGCGGTCATTAACAATGACGGCCTGAACTACGTGCCAACCAACCGCTACGTGCTGTTTGGTCACCACTTTGCCGCTATCGCCGGGGCAGGCCCGCTGGTCGGCCCGGTACTGGCCGCGCAGATGGGCTACCTGCCGGGTACGCTCTGGCTGCTCGCTGGCGTGGTGCTGGCGGGTGCGGTGCAGGACTTTATGGTGCTGTTTATCTCTTCTCGCCGTAACGGCGCCTCTCTGGGTGAGATGGTCAAAGAAGAGATGGGCCGCGTGCCGGGGACTATCGCCCTCTTTGGCTGCTTCCTGATTATGATCATCATCCTCGCGGTGCTGGCCCTGATCGTGGTGAAAGCCCTGGCCGAAAGCCCGTGGGGCGTCTTCACCGTCTGCTCTACCGTGCCGATTGCGCTGTTCATGGGGATCTACATGCGCTTCCTGCGTCCGGGACGCGTAGGTGAGGTGTCGGTGATTGGTATCGTGCTGCTGGTCGCCTCCATCTACTTCGGCGGCGTCATCGCGCACGACCCGTACTGGGGCCCGGCGCTGACCTTCAAGGACACCACCATCACCTTCGCGCTGATTGGCTATGCGTTTATCTCCGCGCTGCTGCCGGTCTGGCTGATTCTGGCCCCGCGCGACTACCTGGCGACCTTCCTGAAAATCGGCGTGATCGTCGGGCTGGCAATCGGGATTGTGATCATCAACCCTGAACTGAAAATGCCGGCGGTGACCCAGTACATCGACGGTACCGGTCCGCTGTGGAAAGGCGCCCTGTTCCCGTTCCTGTTCATCACCATCGCCTGCGGTGCGGTCTCCGGCTTCCACGCCCTGATCTCCTCCGGTACCACGCCTAAGCTGCTGGCAAACGAGAAAGACGCACGCCTCATCGGCTACGGCGCCATGCTGATGGAGTCCTTCGTGGCGATCATGGCGCTGGTTGCCGCGTCTATCATCGAACCGGGTCTGTACTTTGCGATGAACACCCCTCCGGCGGGTCTCGGTATTACCATGCCGAACCTGCATGAGATGGGCGGCGACAACGCGGCGCTGATTATGGCGCAGCTGAAAGACGCCAGCGCACACGCGGCGGCGACCGTCAGCTCCTGGGGGTTCGTGATATCGCCTGAGCAGATCATGCAGACGGCGAAAGACATCGGCGAACCGTCCGTGCTGAACCGCGCCGGTGGCGCTCCTACGCTGGCTGTCGGTATTGCACACGTGTTCCACAAAGTGCTGCCGTGGGCGGACATGGGCTTCTGGTACCACTTCGGTATTCTGTTCGAAGCGCTGTTCATCCTCACCGCGCTGGACGCCGGTACCCGTGCGGGCCGCTTCATGCTGCAGGACCTGCTCGGTAACTTCGTGCCGTTCCTGAAGAAAACCGACTCTCTGGTAGCGGGCATTCTGGGCACGGCGGGCTGCGTCGGCCTGTGGGGCTACCTGCTGTATCAGGGCGTTGTCGACCCGCTCGGCGGCGTGAAGAGCCTGTGGCCGCTGTTCGGTATCTCTAACCAGATGCTGGCGGCTGTAGCTCTGGTGCTCGGTACCGTTGTCCTCGTGAAGATGAAACGCACCAAATACATCTGGGTCACCGTGGTGCCTGCGCTGTGGCTGCTGCTCTGCACCACATGGGCGCTTGGCCTGAAGCTGTTCAGCGTCAACCCGCAGCTGGAAGGCTTCTTCTTCATGGCTAACCAGTACAAAGAGAAGATTGCCGCAGGCGGCGCGGATCTGACCGCGCAGCAGATTGCCAACATGAACCATATCGTGGTGAACAACTACACCAACGCGGGTCTGAGCATTCTGTTCCTGGTGGTGGTGTACAGCATCATCTTCTACGGCATCAAAACCTGGCTGAAAGTGCGTAACGCCGACGGCCGTACGGACAAAGAAACCCCGTACGTGCCGGTGCCTGAAGGCGGCGTGAAGACCTCTTCACACCATTAATCCGCAATCCTCACCCTCTCCCTTGGGAGAGGGCTGGGGTGAGGGAAACACAAGCCCAGCGGACTCACATCGCCGGGCTTTTTCTGTCTGGAACCCACAATGTTTGGTAACTTAGGCGAAGCAAAAAAATACCTCGGTCAGGCGGCGAAAATGCTGATTGGCATTCCGGACTATGACAACTACGTTGAGCATATGAAGACCAACCATCCGGATAAGCCGTACATGACCTACACTGAATTCTTCCGCGAGCGTCAGGAAGCGCGCTACGGCGGAAGTGGAGAAGGCGGCGTCCGCTGCTGCTAAAGGAGAGACCATGACCCCGATTGCCGTTACCCTGCTGACCGGTTTCCTCGGCGCCGGTAAAACCACCCTGCTGCGCCACATTCTGAACGAGCAGCACGGCTTCAAAATCGCCGTCATCGAAAACGAATTTGGCGAAGTCTCCGTTGACGACCAGCTGATTGGCGATCGCGCCACGCAGATCAAAACCCTGACCAACGGCTGCATCTGCTGCACCCGCTCTAACGAATTAGAAGATGCCCTGCTGGACCTGCTCGACAGCCGCGATCGCGGGGAAATCGACTTTGACCGCCTGGTGATCGAGTGTACCGGCATGGCCGATCCCGGCCCGATTATTCAGACCTTTTTTTCCCACGAGATCCTCTGCCAGCGCTATCTGCTGGACGGCGTGATTGCCCTGGTTGATGCGGTCCACGCCGACGAACAGATGAACCAGTTCACCATCGCCCAGTCTCAGGTGGGCTACGCCGACCGCATCCTGCTGACCAAAACCGACGTGGCGGGCGAAAGCGAAAAGCTTCGCGAGCGCCTGACCCGCATTAACTCCCGCGCGCCGATTTACACGGTGACGCACGGCGATATCGACCTGTCCCAGCTGTTCAACACCAACGGCTTTATGCTGGAGGAGAACGTCACCGCGAAACCGCGCTTCCACTTTATGGGAGATAAGCAAAACGACGTGGCGTCGATTGTGGTGGAGCTGGATTATCCGGTGGATATCAGCGAGGTCTCCCGCGTGATGGAGAACCTGCTGCTGTCGTTTGCCGACAGGCTGCTGCGCTACAAAGGAATGCTGTGGATTGACGGCGAACCCAACCGCCTGCTGTTCCAGGGCGTGCAGCGCCTGTACAGCGCCGACTGGGACCGACCGTGGGGCGATGAAGCGCCGCACAGCGTGATGGTGTTTATTGGCATCCAGCTGCCGGAGGAAGAAATTCGGGCGGCGTTTGCGGGGCTGAAAAAATAGCCTCCCCGCTTAACTATGCGCAGCGAACAATCCCCTCTCCCCTAAGGGGAGAGGGTTAGGGTGAGGGGTGAAGGGTAAGCCCTGGTATTATTTCACCGCCTCCGGCAGCGTCACAATCCACAGCTCGCTGTCGGACTCCGGCTTCTTCAGCGGCTTCACGCTGAGCATGGTTTCCACCGGTTTATCATCCAACGTCAGCTTGCCTTCCGCGTTCACCCGATAATCCTTGAGCTTCTTGCCCTCAACCGGATTTTGCATCGCTACCTTTACGCCAAAGTCGTTATCGTTCGCCACCGCAAGCGTTTTGCTGTCGATCAGCGCCAGCCCTTCGGCCTTCTCCTGCTGCCAGCCCAACGCGCGCAGATCGACGACCTGCGTTTTTGCCGCAAGGATAATGCCGCGCTGCGCCAGGGTTTTCTCATCATCAAACTCAGGGTACTCGCCCGGCTTGTCAAAGGTAGTCAGGTCGCTCGCCTTGCTGAGGTCTACCTTGTAAATCAGGTTACGCATCCCGTCGTTTTTATCGCTTCCCTGCTCAATCAGCAGGATGTGCTGGTCATCAAGCGCCACGATGTCGCCGATTTTGGCATCGCTGTTTTTGTCGTAGGCCGCGCTGTCGATGGGGTAACCGTACATTGCGGTTTTGCCGGTTGCCGGATCGAAGCTCACCAGACGCGTAAACAGCGCCTGCTTTTTACTCTTACCGTCGATGTCCAGCGTGCTTTGCACGGCGGCGATAATACGCCCGTCCGGCATCCGGGTCAGGCCTTCGAAGCCCCGGTTCGGCTGGCGCCATTTGATGATGTTTGGCAGACCGCCCGCGATGGATTTTTCCCCTTCCGCCGCCTGCGGCCCGTGGATCGCAAGGATTTTGCCTTTGCTGTCGACGTTAATCAGGAACGGGCCGTACTCGTCGCACAGCCAGTAGCCGCCTTTGCCGTCCGGCGTGATGCCTTCCGTGTCCAGCCCGCGGTTGTCACCCTTCAGGATCTTGAGGGTGTCGCTGAACGCCACTTCATTGGTGGAGCCAATCACGCCGTTTTGCAGCGGCAGACCGTTAATCTCGCCTTTATCGTCATGCAGCGGGCGGGCATCAACCGCCTCCGCTTTGCCATTCTGGACGCGGATGGTCATCAGCAGCGGCGCGAAATCCGGCGTGACAAATATTTTGGCTTCGTTTTTACCCCTTTTGGGCGCATCGGCGTTGGGACCGCGATCGGTCACGGTCGCAAACGTCAGGGCATCGCCCTGCTTGCCCGTAAACAGCAGGCCGGAGCCAATACCCACCGGGAGCCCATTCGGAAACGCATCGGCAAACGCGCCGCTGTATTTCACATGTGAGCCGTCAGGGAAGCTGACGACATAGCGCTCAGCAGTGGGCTGCGCCGCCAGGCCAGAGAAAGAGAGCGCACAGCCGATTAGCACAGGAATAATTTTTCTTTTCATATTGTTAGCATCCAGTAAGTGAAGCCAACAACGTAAAGAATAAACGTGTCAGAAAAATGACATGGAAGGGAAACCGGCCTGCGCGATTGAACGTATATTCATCGCTCGAAATGTAAGGCTTTGTTGTTTTGTGTGACAGGCGAAACATTTTTGGAAATTATTAGAAACCCAATTAATTCATCTCAAATCACTATCCCCGCCTCGTTCAGTTTATGTTTAGTCAAAAAACTAAACGGTTCCTAAACGCTAAAAACATCCCCTGTTGACACCCCGACAATCAAACATCATTGCAACAACTTCAATAAAAAAGTTAACAATATCAGTATAAAACCTCGATTTATATCACATTTGCAGTCATTAACATCGCTTGTTAAGGTGCGCCCAGATGAATTTAATGACGAGGCATAAAACATGAAAAAACTGAATATCCTTCTTCTTTCTGCTCTGGCTGCCGTATCGGGTTCCGCACTGGCGATGGGCGGCACCGTTGAGCAGGGTAAAAACTTTACCAACCTCAATCTGGAAATGGGGAAATCCTCATCCGGTGTTTATCTGGAAAGTAACTGGCTGAAAAACACCGATGACGGTACCCAGACCGGCGGTGTGGGCGCAGGCTACAACCTGGATCTTGGCCCGGTCATGCTGAACGCGGGCGCAAAAGCCATCTACCTCGGCCCGAAAAAAGGCGATAACGGCGTGGCGTTCCCGATTGGCGGCGGCGTAAACGTTGCCCTGACCGACAGCATCCACGTGTACGGTGAAGGCTATGTGGCGCCAGAAGGGCTGAACAACAGTGTGAAAAACTACGTCGAAGCCAACGGCGGCGTAAGCTGGACGCCAATTACGCCAGTGACCCTGAAAGTGGGCTACCGCCACGTGAGCGTGGACGGTAAAGACGGTCGTCCTGGCCACACGCTGATTGACGGCGCATATGTAGGCGGTGGAGTCACCTTCTGATGAAACACCGCATGACCGCGCTTTGCGTTCTGAGCCTAACGCTGATGCTCACCGGCTGCGTCCAGTACAAATGGGTGAAACCGGGCGTCAGCGATACGGAAATGAATAAAAAGCTCACGGAATGCGAAGCGCAGGCGCTGATCGATCTTCCCCCGGATAACGTCGTGACCGGTTCCAGCTCGGAAAAAACGGACAAAAAGAACAAGAAAAAGGATATTTCCACGAGCTACACGGTTGAAGACGCGAACGAATATCGCCGGGATACGCTGGTTGACAGCTGCATGTTTAAAAGCGGCTGGGACAAGATCGAAGTGCAATAATCCCCTTAAAAAAACCTGCCGGCCGGCAGGTTTTTTATTACCTCTTACTGACGCACCACCACCAGCTTCTGGTTCACAAACTCTTTGATCCCCAGATCCGACAGCTCGCGTCCGTAGCCGGAGCGCTTCACGCCGCCGAACGGCAGCTCTGGCGCGGTATCGGTAAGCCAGTTGATGTACACCATCCCGGTCTCGATCCGCGACGCCATCTTCTTCGCGCGCTCGATATCCTGGCTGAATACCGCCCCGCCCAGGCCGTAGTGGGAGTCGTTCGCCAGCGCGACCGCCTCGTCGTCGTTTTTCACCACGTACATCTGCGCTACCGGGCCGAAGAACTCTTCGAAATACGCCGGGTTGTCGCGCGAGATATTCGTCAGGATAGTCGGCTCGAAGAAGCTCCCGTCGCGCTGCACCGGCTTGCCGCCGTAGTGCAGCGTCGCGCCGTTTTTCACCGCCTCGTTAACCTGTTTGGTCAACGTTTCCAGAGCATCTTTCGACGACAGCGGCCCCAGCGTGGTGCTTTCGTCCAGCGGATCGCCAATCTTCACCTGCTTAAACGCCTCGGTGAATTTGCTCAGGAAGGCGTCGGCGATCTTTTCATGCAGGATAAAGCGCTTCGCCGCGGTACAGACCTGCCCGGCGTTGTTGAGCCGCGCATTCACGCCAGTCTTGACGGCTTTGTCCAGGTCCGCATCGTCCAGCACCACGAATACGTCGTTACCGCCCAGCTCAAGCGTGGATTTCTTGATGTGCTTCGCCGCCTGCGCGGCCACCACGCTGCCGGCTTTTTCAGAGCCGGTTAATGCGGCGCCCTGCACGCGATCGTCGGCAATGATGTTCGCCACCTGCTCGGACGAAATAAACAGGTTAGTCCATGCGCCTTCCGGCGCGCCCGCCTCGCGAACCAGATGGGCAAAGGCTTCGGCGCAGTGCGGCACGATGCTGGCATGTTTGGCGATGACGGGGTTACCCGCCGCCAGGTTTGGCGCCAGAACGCGCATCAGCTGGTAATACGGGAAGTTCCACGGCTCAACGGCCATCAGCACGCCGATGGGATGATGCTCCACCCATGCTTCCCCGAGTTCGGATTGATACTTCACCGGGGCCAGAAACTGCTTCGCGTTGTCGGCGTAGTAGCGGGCGATTTGCGCGCACAGCTTCACTTCGCCGCGGCTCTGTTCGATGAGCTTACCCATCTCCTGGCTGGCGATTTTCGCCAGCTCCTCGGTACGCTCGTCGATCAGGTCGGCAAGCTTATGCAGCACCGGCAGGCGCTGGCTGATGTCGCCTTTCGCCCAGTCCGAATGATAAAGCGCATCGGCCGCCTTCAGCGCCGCTTCGATATCCGCGTCGGTATGTGAGGGGTATTCTTTGATGAGCTGGTTAGTGGCAGGGTTTACTGTCTGATAAGCCATGTCGAATCTCCTTGTTTTACCGCTTAGGGTATTAAGGGTAGTCAACATGACTGGCCGTGGGCGTAAAGTTGGGTATATCCGGAAGGTTCTTAATGAAGCGCTGCCAGACGGTTCGCTGACGTGGTATAAAAAACGTCCAGAAGGAGTGCTTATGACCGATACCCGACACATCCGGCAGACTTTTCACCGCGCCTCAGGCCTTGAGCTGCGCAGCACGTGGCGGAGCACGCAGGCGTATAAACACCATAGTCACCCTCAGCTCTCTATCGGCGCGATTATGGAAGGCCAGACCTGCTGCGTGTGCCATGACAGAGAATACATCCTTAACCCCGGGGACCTCATTGTGATCCCGGCCTCTGCGCCGCACAGCTGCAACCCCGTCGCCGGGCAACCGCGCAGCTACCATATGCTCTATATCGACACCGATCTTCCTTTGGCGCTCCAGGTGATTCGCGACCCTACGCTCTTTAAGCGCTACCTTGATATTGTTGAGACGATGTCGCCTGCATCCGTGGATACGCTGCTTTCAGCCCTTCCCCGATGCGAGGAAAACGCAGATGCGCTTCGCTCAACCAGCCAGCACGTGCGGCAGGCGTTTCTTGCCGACCTGGCCGCACCGCCTTCCCTCGATGAACTTGCCCAGCGATTCTCGCTGCGCAAGGAGACGCTGATCCGCACCTTCCGGCAGGATACAGGCCTGACGCCGGGCAGCTTCCTCAACATCTCCCGCGTGGAGTTCGCCAAAGCGCGGCTACGTGCCGGGGACGACATCGCCGACGTTGGCTACCAGAGCGGCTTTGCCGATCAGAGCCATTTTCATAAGATCTTCGTCAGCTATACCGCCGCCACGCCGCGCCAGTACGCTACGGGCCGATCAATATCCGACAATAAATAGCGTTTGCAGCGCCGTAGTCTGACCGCAGATTTTTAAACTGAGGTTGCTATGGAACTGTTCTTCCCTTCCGCTTTTCTCGCCCTGGCGCTGGCGCACTTTGTCGCCCTGCTAAGCCCGGGCCCGGATTTCTTCCTGCTGGTGGGCTACGCCGCGCGCTATCGGCTGCGCGGCAGCGCCGGAGTGTGCGTCGGTATCGCCGCGGGCAACGGGCTGTATATCTTACTGGTGATTATCGGCTGGAGCGCGCTGCGCCAGTTTACGTGGCTGTTTACGCTTATCGAGCTTTACGGGGCGCTGTACCTGCTGTGGATAGGCTCGCATCTGGTGCGCAGCCAACCGCAGGCACTGGCGCTGAATGAAACCCGACAGCATCGCCCCTCGCTGCGTAAGCAGATCCTGCTGGGGCTCGGCTCGGCGCTGCTTAATCCCAAGAACGCGCTGTTCTATCTGGCCCTGATGACGGCGCTACTGGGGCCGGACGTCACGCTGCTTCAGCAGGCGACCTGCGGCATCTGGATGGTAATGGTGGTGCTGGCGTGGGATCTGGCGCTGGTGTCGCTGATGGGGCTATCGGCGATTCAGCAGAAGCTTAGCCGTTCGCTGTGGTGGATTGAGCGCACGGCGGGGGCAGTGCTGATGGGGTTTGGCGGGTGGGTGCTGTGGCGATTATGCGTTAATGCTATATAACCCAGCTCCATCATTTGTATTGAAACACACATTCATGATAACTATAAATTATTGCAACCAATAAATATAAAGCATTGATTTAGATCGACTTTTTAGTCGATCAATACTTTTAGCCATGATAAAAAGAGGGTTTTAAATCATCATTAAAAATGCCTGAAATATGGGCAAGGACGCTTTTATGAGTACCCTGAATTTCTCCCAAACAGCAGCCTTTATCTGGTCTGTCGCAGATCTCCTGCGCGGTGATTTTAAGCAATCTCAATATGGGCGCATTATTCTCCCGTTCACCCTGCTGCGCCGCCTGGAATGCGTGCTTGAAGAAACTAAAGAGGCCGTCGTTATTGAGGCTCAAAAAGTCCGCTCTTCTCCCCTACCGGAAGAAGCGAAAGAAAAGTTAATCCTGCGCGCCACCAGCGGACTGACGTTCTTTAACGCCTCGCCGCTGGACCTGAGCAAAATGGGGCAAAACGACATCAAGGCCAACCTGGAAAACTACATCCAGTATTTTTCCAGAGACGCGCGGGAGATTTTCGAGCACTTTAAATTCAGCGAATTCATTGGGTTGCTGGACGATGCTAATCTCCTCTACAAAGTGGTGCAGAAATTTGCCACCACCGATCTTAGCCCGCAGGCCATCTCCAACCATGACATGGGGCTTGTCTTCGAGGAGCTGATCCGTCGTTTTGCCGAAAGCTCCAACGAAACCGCCGGTGAACACTTCACGCCGCGCGATATCGTGCGCCTCACCACTTCGCTGGTGTTTATGGAAGACGACGAGGCGCTCACCAAAGAGGGCGTTATTCGAACCCTTTACGACCCGACGGCAGGCACGGGCGGATTTCTCTCTGCCGGGATGGAGTACGTCCACGAGCTGAATCCGAAAGCGGTGATGCGCGCGTTTGGGCAGGAGCTAAACCCGGAATCCTACGCCATCTGCAAGGCCGACATGCTGATAAAAGGTCAGGACGTCAGCCGCATCAAGTTGGGCAACACCCTTTCTAACGATCAGCTTCCCGCTGACCGCTTTGATTACATGCTATCGAACCCGCCGTTTGGCGTGGACTGGAAGAAGATAGAAGCCGACGTTAACAACGAACATCGCAAAGGATTTGATGGCCGTTTCGGGCCTGGCCTGCCGCGCGTTTCCGACGGCTCGCTGCTCTTCCTGCTGCACCTGATCAGCAAAATGCGTGATGCAGATACCGGCGGGCGCATCGGGATCATCCTCAACGGTTCACCACTGTTCACGGGAGGCGCGGGCAGCGGCGAAAGCGAGATCCGCCGCTACATCCTTGAAGCCGATCTGCTGGAAGGGATCGTCGCCCTGCCCACCGACATGTTCTACAACACCGGGATCGCCACCTACGTGTGGATCCTGTCGAACAAAAAGGCGGCGGAGCGTAAGGGCAAGATCCAGCTGATCGACGCCAGCAAGCTGTGCAGCAAAATGCGTAAGTCACTGGGCGCGAAGCGCAACATGATGAGCGAGGAGGACATTCGACTCATCACCCGCACCTTTGGCGACGCCGAGGTCGTGGATCTTAAGGACGCGGACGACAAGCGCGCCGTCGCCAGCAAGATTTTCAACAGCACAGACTTTGGCTTCCGCCGGCTGACGATTGAGCGCCCACTGCGCCTGACGGCGCAGGTCACGGATGAATCCATCGCCGCGCTGCGCTTTGCGCCAAAACCGCTTAACGCACCGATGGCGTGCCTGTACGACGCGTTCGGTGCCTTCTGGCAGGACGAGAACTACGGCAGCTTTGCCGAGTTCGAGGTGGAAGCACGCGCCGTTATCAAGGCTGAATTCCCCGAGCTTAAAGAGAAGCAGATTAAAGATCTGCTCGACGCAACGCTGTGGCGACAACAGCGCGCGCTGATGGTCAAAGCGCAAAAAACCCAGACGGCGCTCGACGGGAAAGCAGGTGGTCTCGCTCAGCCGAGCGATGATTTCAATCAGTTCCAACTGACGCTCAAAGAGGCGTTTAAAACCGCCGCCGTTAAGCTGGATGCCAAAGAGCATAAGCAGTTCATCGAGGCCATTACCCGCAAAAACCCGGACGCGGAGCCGGTCGTCAAAAAGGTGCTCAAGGAAGATGCGCAGCCGCTGTACGGCGCGTTTGCGTACCGCGGACAGGTGGTGGAGTTTGAGCAGGATGCCGACCTGCGCGACAACGAGAACGTTGCGCTCAATCCGTCTGCTTCGACCAGCGATTTGATTGAAGGCTACGTGAAGGCGGAGGTGCTGCCGCACGTGCCGGACGCCTGGATTAATGCCGATAAGCGCGACGCCCGCGACGGCGAGGTTGGGGTTGTTGGGTACGAAATTCCGTTTAACCGGCATTTTTATGTCTATAAGCCACCGCGCCCGCTGGAAGAGATTGACGCGGAGCTGGATGCGCTGAGCGCGGAGATTATGAAGCTGCTGCAGGAGGTACACTCCTGATGGCTAAGTATAAGGCGTATCCGGAATATAAGGATTCTGGGGTTGAGTGGTTGGGGGAGATTCCCGAGCATTGGAAAATGAGTAAAGTAAGATATTGTTTTTCATTCGATAAAGGTCTAACTATCACAAAAGAAAACCTCCAAGACGAAGGTATTCCATGTTTAAACTATGGGGAAATACATTCTAAGTACGGGTTTGAATTTAACCCTTCTATTCATCCTTTAAAATGTGTAGACAAAAAATATTTAAATGCTAATACCAAATCTCTAATTTGCAAAGGAGATATTATTTTTGCTGACACGTCCGAAGATATTATTGGTTCAGGAAACTTCTCTCAATTAGTTAGTGAAGTTATAACTTTCGCTGGTTACCATACTATTATCTCCCGCCCGATAAACCGCGAAAGCTATCGTTATCTTGCTTACACCCTAGATTCTCAACAATTAAGATCACAAATACAAACTTCAGTTAAGGGTGTAAAGGTTTTTAGTATTTCACAAGCTATATTACGTGGATTGTCGTTATGGCTTCCTCGGGTAAATGAACAAAAAAACATTTCCACATTTCTTGATTACCACACAGCAAAAATAGATAAACTTGTAGAAAAACAACTACAACTCATCGAACTTCTAAAAGAAAAACGTCAGGCAGTGATTAGCCATGCCGTAACCAAAGGGCTAAATCCTAATGCGCCGATGAAAGATTCTGGGGTTGAGTGGTTGGGTAAATTACCTCAGCATTGGAATATAGTAGCTATAAAGCATCTGTCACCTGTTAAGAGAGGTGCCAGCCCAAGACCTATTGAAAACCCTATTTTTTTTGATGAGGATGGCGAGTATTTGTGGGCTAGAATTTCTGATGTATCTAATTCAGAAATGTATTTAAAAAAAACCACGCAAAAACTTTCAAAAAAAGGGGCGGAATTAAGTGTAAGACTAGATCCTAATCAACTATTTTTAAGTATCGCTGGTAGTGTTGGAAAACCATGTTTAACTACTGCTAAAACATGCATTCATGATGGTTTTGTTTACTTCCCTCAATTAAAAACAAACAATATTTTCTTATATTTTATTTTTGAGGCTGGTCAGTGTTATCTTGGATTAGGTAAAATGGGAACTCAATTAAATCTAAACACAGAGACTGTTGGGAATATAAAGATAGCCTTACCAGGCAATGAAGAGATTGGTTTTATAATTTCTTTCATAATACAAAAAAACAAAGAAATTGCTATGTTGGTTTCTAAACTAGAAGATTCTATTAAATTAATTAAAGAACGCCGCACCGCCCTGATCTCTGCTGCCGTCACCGGCAAAATCGATCTCCGCGACTGGACGCCTCCCGCCAGCCGCACCGAAGCATCCCTCACCGCAGAGGAGGCCACGGTATGATCGCCGACGTCACCAAAGAAGTTAATCTGCAGGCCGATATCATAAACCAGATGTGTCAGAACGGCTGGGTTCCCGGCACGGGCGGCAAGTACGATCGCGAACGCGCACTTTATCCGCAGGATGCACTGACGTTTGTCCAGACCACCCAGCCGCAGGAGTGGGAAAAATTCACCCGCATCCACCCCAACGACACCGAGCGTCATTTTCTCGATGCGCTGGTGGCGCAGCTTAAAAAAGCCGATGCCAACGCCACCGATATCCAGTCCCGGACCTACGGTACTCTGGGGGTGCTGCGCCACGGCATCAAAAGCCATAATGCGCGCTTCTCGTTATGCCAGTTTAAGCCGGATCACAACCTCAATCCGGACACCCTTGCGCGCTATCGGCAGAACATCTGCCGCATCGTTCCTGAACTGGTTTACAGCCCCCACGCGAGCGGCACCGACGCGGAGGCGAAAGCCAAACGCTGGCGCATCGACCTGGTGCTGTTTATCAACGGCCTCCCGGTTGCCACTCTGGAGCTGAAATCCGAGTTCAAGCAGACGGTCAACAGCGCCATTAACCAGTACAAAAAAACGCGCCTGCCGAAAGACCCGGCGACTAACAAGCCTGAGCCGCTGCTGACCTTCAAGCGCGGCGCGCTGGTGCATTTTGCCGTCAGCCAGTATGAGGTCTACATGACCACCCGGCTTGCCGGTGATGACACGTTCTTTCTGCCGTTCAACAGAGGCACAAAAGAGGGTGGCGCGGGCAACGACGTCCCGGAGGATAACCATGAATACGCCACCCGCTATCTGTGGAACGAGGTATTGCTCCCCGACAATCTGCTGAAAATCCTCGCCTGTTTTATCCATCTGCAAATCGAGGAGAAAGAGGACTGGGACGGTAAAAAGGTCAAAAAAGAGAGCCTGATCTTCCCGCGCTATCATCAGTGGGACGTGGTGAACAAGCTCATTGCCGCCGCAGATGAAGAAGGCACCGGTAACAAGTATCTTATCCAGCACAGCGCCGGATCCGGTAAATCGAACTCCATCGCCTGGACGGCGCATCAGCTCTCCCGCCTGCATAACGAAAAGGGTGAGAAATGCTTCCACTCGGTGATTGTTGTGACTGACCGCACCGTGCTGGACGACCAGCTACAGGACACCATCTATCAGTTTGAACATGCGGACGGCGTGGTCGGACGAATCAACAACCGCGAGGGGGAAGGCTCTAAGTCAGAGAAGCTCGCCAGCGCGCTGGAACACTCGCAGCCCATCATCATCGTCACTATTCAGACTTTCCCGTTCGTACTCAAAGCAATCGAAAAAAGCACCTGCCTCAAAGAACGAACCTACGCGATCATCGCAGATGAAGCGCACTCCTCCCAGAGCGGCTCCACGGCGCGCCAGCTAAAAGAGGTATTAATGAGCGAAGGGGCCGACGACGATGTGATCCTGACCTCTGAAGATATCCTCGACGCCACCCTTGCCGCACGCAGCGGGAGCAGCAACCTTAATTTCTACGCCTTCACCGCAACGCCGAAGGCGAAGACCCTG
The DNA here is from genome assembly GCF_977039595.1 of Enterobacter sp. Lineage (NCBI taxonomy): Bacteria > Pseudomonadati > Pseudomonadota > Gammaproteobacteria > Enterobacterales > Enterobacteriaceae > Enterobacter > Enterobacter sp. The sequence continues at coordinate 17,083 of NZ_CDRQYH010000018.1, read as the reverse complement.
GAGCTTTTTGGCCGCAGACCCAACCCGCACGAACCCGCATCCAGAACCAACAAACCTGCGGCGTTCCATGTTTACTCCATGCGCCAGGCCATCGAGGAGGGCTTTATCCTCGACGTGCTGAAGAATTACACCAATTACAAAGTCGCCTATAAGCTGCTGCAAAAAATGGGTGATAAAGACCGGGAAGTAGACAGTAATCGGGCGAAGATCAGGCTCAACCAGTGGGTAACGTTGCATGATCACAATATCTCGCAAAAGGTAAAAGTCATTGTTGAGCATTATCGCCAGCATGTGATGCACCTGCTCGGCGGTCAGGCAAAGGCGATGGTGGTCACCAGCTCTCGCAAGGCTGCGGTGCGCTATAAGCTAGCGTTTGATAAATACATTGCCGACATGGGCTACGGGAAGATCACTGCGATGGTGGCGTTTTCAGGCGAAGTTGAGTTCCAGGAAAATGACATGAACAGCCTTGCGCTGTTGCACCAGAAATTTACTGAAATAAGTATGAACCCGGCGCTCAAAGGCCGCGACATGCGAAAGGCGTTTGATACTGATGACTATCAGGTGATGCTGGTGGCCAACAAGTTTCAGACCGGCTTCGACCAGCCGAAGCTTTGCGCCATGTACGTGGATAAAGCGCTGGGCGGCGTGGAGTGCGTACAGACGCTATCGCGTCTCAACCGAACCTATCCCGGCAAAAGGGAATCCGGCACCTTTGTACTCGATTTTTATAACGAACCTGACGATATCCTCGCGGCCTTCCAGCCCTACTACCAGACAGCTGAATTGACCGATGTCAGCAATCCAGATCAGGTGTTCGATCTGTACGAGAAACTTCGCGCAATAGGCATATTTTTATGGCACGAAGTCGAACAGCTATGCGAGGCTTTTTACAGTAAGAAGAAATCGAATGCGACGCTCAGCAATATTTGTCTGCCCGCAGTAAACCGTTGGGCAATGCGGTATACCTCCGCGAAAGAGGCGTATATCAGCGCTAAACAGATCTACGAATTAACAAAAAAGGATTCTCCTAACCCCATCTTGCTCGCAAACGCGGAAAACAGTTTTAAAGCCTGCAAGAAGGAAAAAGATCGCCTGGAGATTTTTAAAAAAGATCTCGGTAGCTTTGTACGCTTTTATGAATTTATGTCCCAGATCGTCTCCTACGATGACAAGTCGCTGGAGAAATTAAGCCTTTATTGTCGACACCTTCGCCCTTTACTGCGTGAAGAATCAACAGATGAAGATGACGTCGATCTTTCCAGTGTTGAAATGAGCCACTATCGGCTTTCAAAGATCCAGGAGCAGCATATTAAGCTTCAGGAGGATGCAGCAGAGTATAAGCTCAAGCCGGTTAATGACGTCGGCACCGCAAAAGCAAAAGATAAGAAAGAGGAGTTTATGTCGCAGGTGCTGGCGCAGCTCAACGAGCTGTTTATCACTGAAAACCTGACCGACAAAGATATGCTCAACTACGCCTTTGTGGTTTACGATAAGCTCGCAGAAAACAAACTTGTCATGACCCAACTCGACAACAACACCCGTGAGCAGGCGATGCTGGGCGACTTTACGAAAGCCATTGATGATGCCGTGATGGACAGCAACGAAGCGCACAAGGAGATGATGATGCAGTACTTATCGTCTCCGGAAGTTGCCAAAGGGTTTGCTCACCTGATGTATGACATCGCAAAAATGCGCAGGGAATCAATTCATGAGTGATATCCAGCTCTTCCGTTACAGTGCTAGCGGCGTAAAAGAACTTTCCGGTAAAGCAGCAACCATCGAAAAAGAGCTGCAATCCTTGATCGAATCCCGAATGGAGACCTTTCTCGGGGTTCGTTTTCTCGACAGTGAATACAGCACTGGTAAGACCCACCGTGGGCGTATTGATTCACTGGGGCTGGACGAAAATAACTGTCCGGTCATTATCGAATATAAACGTCACAGCAACGAAAATGTGATCAACCAGGGGCTGTTTTATCTGGACTGGCTTCTCGATCATAAGGCTGAATTTAAGTGGCTAGTTATGGAGAAGCTCGGCAAAGAGACGGCAGAGGCTATCGACTGGTCAGGCACGCGCCTGCTCTGTATTGCCGCTGATTTCAATAAGTATGACGAACATGCCGTACAGCAGATTAACCGCAACATCAGCCTGATTCGTTACAAGCTTTTTTCTGACGATCTGCTGATGTTCGAACTGGTCAATGCCGTTGTTGAAAACGCCTTTTCTGAAGCGGCAACCGAAACATTACCCTCCGCAATTGGCAAGCGTAATACGCGAACGCATAGCGAACAGCTCGCCAGCGCATCCACAGAATTAGCACTTCTTTTCGAACAGCTAAAAAGCTATGTCCTGTCTCTCGGCGATGAGGTGCAGTACAAAGAGCTGAAGCTGTACGGCGCATTCCGTCGTCTGCGGAATTTTGTTTGTGCCGGGATTTACCCCGTAACCGATCCGCATATCCGTTTGTGGTTGAAACTGGATCCTGAGCATATTCAGTTTGAAGAAGGCTTTAGCCGGGATGTAACTCATATTGGGCACTGGGGAACGGGCAACGTTGAGCTGGTCGTTCGCGATGAACATGACCTGATGAAAGCGAAACTGCTAATCGAAAAGGCTTATCAGGAGAATTGATACGGTAGTGCACATGCCGGGTGGCGGCGTTGCCTTACCCGGCCTACAAAAACTGTCTGTCAGGGTACTTTGCACTTCTCTCCCACAACCCTCTATCCTTAACCCATGGAAAAAATAGCTGAACTCAAACGCGCCAAGCTGCTGGCGCTGTCGCTGCTGCTGGTTGCCGCCGCGGCCTTTATCACCACCCTGTTCCTACCGCAGTCCTTCTGGGTGCGCGGCGTCAAGGCCATTGCCGAGGCGGCAATGGTCGGCGCGCTGGCTGACTGGTTTGCGGTCGTCGCGCTGTTCCGCCGGGTGCCGATTCCGTTTATCTCGCGCCATACGGCGATCATCCCGCGCAATAAGGACCGAATCGGCGACAATCTCGGCCAGTTTGTTCAGGAGAAGTTTCTGGATACCCAGTCGCTGGTCGATTTGATCCGCCGCTATGAGCCCGCGCAGATGATCGGCGCCTGGTTCAGCAAGGCTGACAACGCCCAGCGCGTCGGGCTGCATCTGATGCAGGTGATGAGCGGTTTTCTCGAGCTGACCGACGACGGGCGCATTCAGCGCCTGCTCAAACGCGCGGTGCATAAGGCCATCGACAAGGTCGATTTCACCGAAACCAGCGCCGTGATGCTGGAGAGCATGACCAAAAACAACCGCCATCAGGTGCTGCTCGACGCCATCATCAACCGCCTCATTACCCTCATTCAGCGGGAAAGCACGCGGGACTTTATCGCCGACCAGATTGTCCACTGGCTGAAGACCGAACACCCGCGCAAGGCGATGGTGCTGCCCACCGAGTGGCTGGGCGATCAGAGCGCGGAGATGGTTTCGAACGCGGTGAATACGCTGCTGGACGATATCAGCCATGACCGCACGCACCAGATCCGTCAGGCATTCGACCGCGCCACGCTGAAGCTTATCGACAATCTGAAAAACGATCCGGAGATGGCGGCAAAAGCCGACAACATCAAGCACTACCTGAAAAACGATGAGGCGTTTAACCGCTATCTGGGCGAGATGTGGGCCGATCTGCGCCAGTGGCTGAAGGCGGATATGCAGAGTGAGGACTCGCGCGTGAAGCAGCGCATCGCCAACGCCGGCCTGTGGTTTGGCGAAACGCTGTCTAACGACGCCAGCCTGCGGGCATCGCTGAACGAGCATCTGGAGCAGGCCGCACACCGCCTCGCGCCGGACTTCGCGGCGTTTCTGACCCGCCACATCAGCGACACGGTGAAAAGCTGGGACGCCAAAGACATGTCCCGCCAGATTGAGCTGAACATTGGCAAGGATCTGCAGTTTATCCGCGTCAACGGAACCCTGGTGGGCGGGACGATTGGCCTGATCCTGTTTTTACTCTCGCAGCTGCCTGCCGTGCTGGGGCATTAATCTGCTTTTGGCGGCGCGATGACGTAGCGGGTCGCCTCGAAGCGGTTCAGGATCAGGTGCACCAGAAAGACCATCGTCAGCGTCGCCACCAGCGAAAAGGTAACTGAGGTGATGCGGTACAGATCGCTGAACACCAGGTCAGTGTCAGGGTGCATGTTCTGCCCGAACATAATGCCGATGGTGGTGATGCTGGAAAAGCCCACGCCCGCCCCCACCTTTTCCATCACGTGGAGTCGCGCGCCAAACGCCAGGCCGAGGCCGATCAGCGGCATCATCAGCAGCATATGGCTGCTGTGATCGTAGAGGATCAGCTGTACCACCAGAATATAGAGACAGCCCAGCACCACGCCGACCACGCGCCAGATGGAGCTCATCACCGCGCCGCGATAGTGCATCGGGAACAGGATCAAAATCCCCGCCATCAGCGCCGAAAGCGAATCGCTTAAGTCGCTAATCTGAAAAACCACAAAAATCAGCGTCGCGACGGTACCGGAGAGCAGCGACTCGTGGCGCACGCGGGCGTCGTCTTTCTCAATCAGCGGCGGCGGCTTGCGGGGCTCCACGTCCGGCAGCAGATAGTTCATCAGCGCGCTCAGGCACACCGCCATCACGCTGGCTTCGATGTTGGAGAACAAAAGCGTGTGCCAGTTGGTGGTGGGGTAGCTCATAAAGTTGAGCATCACGCTCTGGCACACCACGCCCATTGAGCCAAACAGGAACAGCGGCCCCTTGCTCATAAAGCGAAAACGCATCACGTACAGGGCAAAGACCACCAGCGTCATGATGACCGGCCATTGCGACAGGTAGCCGATGATAATCACCATTTCGACGCAGTTGAGCGATGCGCTGAAGATAAACTGCTTTGCCACGTGGCGATTAAACACCGGTACCAGCGACAGCAGCATGATCGGATAGACCACGAAAAACACGCCGTAGCTGGTGTTGTAAAAGCTGGAGATGCTGAGCGCAATCATCCCGGCAAAAACGATGCGCAGTGTCTGCCGGAAATCGTTTGCCGTATAGACGATGTTGCCGTGCGGGGTAAATACCCGCGCCAGGGTACTAATAGACATAGTGAAGCAGGCTCACCAGGTGGATCTGCATCCCGGAGAAAAAGCGCGCAAACGGCCCTTCGCTATTGTAGAGCTGCACGGTCGCGCGGGCGCCGGTCGGCAGATGCTTCGGCAGCGGCTCGTCCAGCGTCACGTGAATGCGCATGCGCTGGGCGTCGCGCACCCAGCGGTTGGAGGTTTCCGGCTCGGAAAGCTGGCCGTTAACGGCCTCCTGCCCCGCCAGGATCCCCGCGTCGCTGCTGGTGACGTGGGCGCGGAAAACGTGTCCCGGGAAGGCGTCAAACACCACGGCCGCATCGGTGCCCTGATGGGTATGGCGCAGGCTTTTTTCACGGAAATCGGCCACGATATCGGTCTGGTTGTTCACCAGCGCCAGCGCGGCGGAACCGGATGAGGCGTAGAAGCCAGGGCTCAGCTGCAAATTACTGACCGTGCCGTCCGCCAGGGCATAGACCTTCGTCCAGCCGAGGTTCAGCTCAGCTTCATCCAGCGCGTTGCGGTATTTTTGCAGCGTCACGTTGCGGTGTTCTTCGCGCTCACCACGCTGGATGCGCAGGTTCCGGATGTTGGCCTGAATCGTGCTGACGGACTGCTCGCTGCTCTGCCAGGTCGTGCGAACCTTATCCAGATCCGCCTGCGAGACGTTCTGCAGCGTGCTCAGCTTCTGGTAGCGGTCGAAGGTCACTTTGTCGTTACGCGCGGTCAGCACGGCGGTTTTCAGGCTGGCCTGCGCGGCGGCGATCTGCGCGTCCAGCTGTTCATTGGACAGGCGTGCCTGCTCGAGCGCGATTTGCGCCGCTTCCACCTTATTGCGAAACGGCGTGTCGTCGAGCTCAAACAGCAGATCGCCTTTCTTCACCTGGCTGTTGTTGTGGACATGTACCGCCGCCACGTAGCCGGAGACGCGCGGAGACACCGGCGTCACCACGCGCATTACGGTGGAGTCCGGTGTCAGCGGGATCCAGATATCCGCGACGATAAAGTAGACAAACATCAGCAGGAAAGAGGCAATACTCACCCTTACCCAGCGGGCAAACTTTTGTTCAGGGGTCATTATTTTTCGGTCTTGTTATCTTCTTCGCGGATTGTCCGCAAATTGCAGGCGATTTGATTCAACGTGGCGCTGAAAATGTCGAGATGTTCCGGCGCGATGTTTTGCGATACGCGCGCCTGATACGTCTCAATCACCTGAGTGAGCCTTTTTAATATGGCTTTTCCCTCAGGCGTCAGCGTCAGAAGCCGGATGCGCTTGTCATAAGGCGATGTGGTGCGCAGCAGGTAACCCTGTTTTTCCAGCTGTGTCAGGGTGCGCATCAGCGGCGGCAGTTCAATGCCCTGCACCTCCGCAAGCTCACTCATTGAGACGTTATCCCCGAGCTGATGAAGCTGCATCATCACCGTCCAGCTCGACTGGGTTAAACCGGTATCGAGAATGGCGTCGTCGATGACGGCACGCCACTGGCGCACGATCATCGCCATCCGCATGCCCATCGGCCTTCGACAGAACAGTTCTTCTTCTCTCATGGGGAAACCTCTCGTCATACGCGGTCAAGATAATAGTTATCAGGGTAAGTATCAAGAAACGAGAGGCAAAAGCGCAGGAATTGCGAAAGGTGTTACTGGAGGCGATGTACGCGTAGGCCCGGTAAGCGCAGCGCCACCGGGCGTTTTTAGCGGCTAAAAAGCCTCTTTAAAGCGGCCTTCCCCGACGCCGTCACCACCACCTCCCGATACCCCGCCACCCGCTGGATCCAGCCTTTGCTTTCCATGTGGATGAGCAGCGCAGCGCCCGCCTCACCGCCAAGATGAAACCGTCGCTCGCTCCAGTCCAGGCAGGCGCAGCAGGCCTTCCGGCGGGGATGCGCGCTTAACGGAATACCGAGCGCCAGGAACTGCTCCCGGCCATAGAGGGTCAATGCGGAACCGTCAGCCTCCAGCCAGCCTTCCGCCTGCATGAAATCATAGATCTGCACCGCCACGGCGCCTGCGAGATGGTCGTAGCAGGTCCGGGCTTCACGCATGGCTTTCGGCGCGCTGGTTTCCGGCGGGGTAATGCGGCCCCACGAAAGCCCCATCATCTGTTCCACCAGCGCCGCCACGTCGTGCCCGGCAAGACGATAATAGCGATGCCGCCCTTGCGACAGACAGATTATTAGCTGCCCTTCAACCAGCCGGGCAAGATGCCCGCTGGCGGTCGACGGGGCGACGTCTGCCGCGGCGCTCAGTTCGGTAGCGGTCCACGCCCGTCCGTCCATTAGCGCACAGAGCATCTTCACGCGCGACGGATCGGCCATGGCAGCCGCCACCGCGGCAATCGCCTTTTCCAGCATCGCGCTGTTGTCAGGAGGTAAACTCGTCTTAAGCATGGGCCGCCCAGGGTTCGGTGATCTCAGCGGCCAGCTTATCATCATCCGTCAGCAGAATAAGGTGATTCGCATGGTCGCTGTACTGAGTCAGGATAGACACGCCGCGTGCCGCCAGCGCCGCCGCGATCTCGCCCAACTCGCCTGGACGCTCCTGCTTAAGCTTTCTGATCACCGGCTGTCGCACCGCCTGTACGGTAAACCCGGCGTCGAGCAACACGCGTCGCGCTTTTTCCCCGTCTTCCACCAGGAAATGGGCATGTGTACCAAATACGCCACCGCCCTCCAGCCCCACGTCGTTGCGGCCCAGCAGCTGTCCAAACCGCGCCAGTTCACCGGGGGTATCGCGAAAAATGACATGAACGTCATACATCGGCATGCCCTCCGGTTTCGGAACTGTATTCCCGCACCAGCTGCGCCACCCGGATGCGGTAGTACGCAAAAATCGACTCCCGCCCTTCGGCCTGCGCCGCCTGATGAAAGACGTTCTGCTTCCAGCGGCGGACGGCCTCTTCATCCCGCCACCAGGAAAGGGACAGGATTTTGCCGTCGGTGGTCAGGCTCTGAAAACGTTCGATATCAATAAAGCCGTCGATGTCCGCCAGCAGCGGCTTAAGCTCTGCGGCAAGCTGAAGATAGCGCGCCTGATGGGCAGGCGCGGCTTTAGCTTCAAAAATGACTGCGATCATGGGGGTCTCTCCGTGGTGATGTTGAGGAGAGCATGCGGGATGGAAAAGCACAATGCTTCGGTAAATAGCGAAGTTTTAGCCCACAATCGACCTCGGCTCCATAAACGCCCGAATTCCCCACTCGCCCATCTCGCGCCCCAAACCGGAGTGCTTAAACCCGCCGAACGGCGCTTTCGGTTCATGAGCCAGGGTGTTCACCAGCACGCGACCGGAAACAATCTGCTGCGCCACGCGTCGCGCGCGGTTTACATCACCACCCAGCACCATCGCGCTCAGGCCGTAGTCGGTGTCGTTGGCAATGGCGATCGCCTCCGCCTCGTCACGATAGGGGATCACGCACAGCACCGGACCGAAAATCTCGTCGCGGGCAATCGTCATCCGGTTGTTCACGTCGGCAAACAGCGTCGGACGCACGAACCAGCCGTCCCGCGTGCCTTCCGGCCGTCCTTCACCGCCCGCCAGCAGGCGTGCCCCCTCTTCGATACCTTTACGGATATAGCCCTGCACCCTCTGCCACTGCTTTTCGCTTACCATGGGGCCGACGTCCGTCGCGCTATCGCGCGGGTCGCCGGATTTCACCGCCGCCACGGCCTGCGCCAGCGCGGTTTCGATCTCCTCCTTGCGCGCCTGCGGCACCAGAATGCGCGTTCCGGCCACGCACGCCTGCCCGCTGTTCATAAACCCGGCCTGGATCACCAGCGGGATCGCCTGCGCGAGATCCACATCATCCAGCAGGATCGTCGGCGATTTACCGCCTAACTCCAGCGTCACGCGCTTAAAGCTTTCCGCCGCGTTACGCAGGATCGCCTTGCCGGTATTCGTGGAGCCAGTGAACGAGATTTTCGCCACGTCCGGATGGCGGCTAAGGGTTTCGCCCACCGTCTCGCCGCGTCCGGTGACGATATTAAATACCCCTGGCGGTAATTCAGCATCGCGCAGCGCTTCAGTGACAATCTGCGTTTGCAGGGCGCTCATTTCGCTCGGCTTGATCACCGCCGTGCAGCCCGCAGCCAGCGCGGCCGCCAGTTTGCCGCAGATAAAGCCCGCGTCGCTGTTCCACGGCGTGATAAGCCCGGCCACCCCAAGCGGCGTCATCTGCACCGTCGCTGCACCTGCGGGGGTGACAAACTCAAACGCCTCCAGCGCCTCGATGGCCTGAGCAATCACCTCCGCCGGATAGCTGGCCATCCACGCCGATCGCGAGGCGGGCGCGCCGTACTCTTCAATGACCGCTTCCAGCAGATCGTCGTGGCGAGCGGCCACGGCGGCGTGCATACGTTTTAGGGCTGCGATGCGTTCCTGCTTTGTGGTTTGCGACCACGCCGGAAACGCCGCTTTTGCCGCCGCAATGGCGCGCTCAGCGTCAATCTCATCCGCCAGGCGAACCTGACCCATAACCTGCGCCGTCGCCGGGTTGTACAAGTTAAAACGTTCGGTACCGTGCGGGGTAACAAACTCGCCGTTAATAAAGATCTGTTCGATGGTGTGCATATAAACCTCCTCAGGCTTTGTGAGCCCAGTCTGTCACGACTTCTCCGTTGCGATAATCCACGCTATGCTGCAAGGGTTGTTTCGATTTTCAGGATAATCTATGCATCGTTCAGGTCTGACAGAGCTGGAAGTAGTGATGGCGGTGGTGCGGCGCGGCAGTTTTCGCGGTGCGGCGCAGGAGCTGGGGATGTCCGCCACGGCGGTAAGTAATGCCGTCGCCGGGCTGGAGAGCCGCCTTGAGACGCGACTTTTCAACCGCACCACCCGCAGCGTGGCGCTTACCGACGCCGGACAGCGCTACGTGGCGCGTATCGGCCCCGCCCTGCAGGAGATCCGTCTCGCCAGCGAGGAGATCCACAGCGAAACAGGGGAACCCGCCGGAACGCTACGGCTGAACGTGCCGAACCATATCGGCACGCTTTTTCTGGACCAGCTGCTGATCGACTTCATGATCCGCTACCCGAAGATGCGCGTAGAGACCGTCAGCGAAGCGCGAATGATCGACATCGTCGCGGAAGGCTATGATGCGGGGATCCGCCTCGAAGAGTCCGTCCCGCAGGACATGATCGTCGTGCCGCTGACCGGTGAGATCCGCCAGCTCGTCACCGCCACGCCGGCCTATTTCGCCCGTCACGGCATACCCGAAACGCCGGACGATCTGCTTTCACATCAGGGGATCGGCATGCGCATGGCCCACGGCGGGATCTACCGCTGGGAGCTGGCGCGTCGGGGTGAAACGTACGCCCTTGCCGTGCCGCCGCGCTTTGCGACGTCCGATCTTTTTGCCTCGATCCGCGCCGTGAAAGCAGGATTAGGGGTGGGATTTTTGCCGGAACTCTATATTCAGGACGAGCTGAAAAGCGGGGAACTGGTGAGCGTCCTGAACGACTGGGCGCAGCCGTTTGCCGGGCTGCGCCTGTACTACCCCGGCCATCGCCACGTCCCGCCGGGACTGCGGACTCTGGTGGCGATGATCCGCGAGCGCGGAATTATTCCAGGTTAGCCTTGTTCAGCCCGTACGCCGCGTCCAGCGCGCCGGGCGCCATGCGGGAGGTGATCCCCAGACGGTTCCAGGCGTTGATCGCCACGATGGCGAAGTTCAGCTCTGAAATCTCGACGTCCGAGAAGTGCTCCGCCACGCTGCGGTACAGTGCATCGCTTACGCCGTGAACGCCAATCTGGGTCAGCGCTTCGGTGAACGCCAGCGCCGCTTTCTCGCGGGCGCTGAACAGCGGGGACTCGCGCCAGGCCGCCAGATGGTACAGGCGCAGCTCGCGCTCGCCGGCGATTTTGGCCTCTTTTGAGTGCATATCCAGACAGAACGTACAGCCGTTCAGCTGCGACACGCGAATGTCAATCAGGTGCTTCATCGCCGGGTCGATGGAGGTTTTTGCCACCTCCATGCTCAGGGCAGACAGCGCGTTGGCGAGGGCAGGTGTAACTTTATGGTGGTTAACGCGAGTGCTCATTGTCTTTCCTCTTTTTGTGCGGCATGTGTCATGCGATGAGGCAAATCTACGCCGTTCATGACATAGTAAAAAGATACAAAAAGCGTGAAATGAGGTAGGACATGAAGCCGGGCTATCACGAGATTTATTCCCGCTATCGCGACAACATCATGCGCGGCGTGCTGAAGCCGGGCGATAAGGTGCCTGCCATCCGCGTGCTAGCCGAAGAGCTAAAGGTGGCGCGTAAAACCGTCGAAACGGCGTATGCCATTCTGACGGGCGAAGGGTATCTGGTGAGCCAGGGGGCGCGCGGCACGCGGGTTAACCCGGACTTACTGTTGCCGGACAAGACAGCCCCCGCGGAACAGCCCACCGGCACGCTTCCGGCATCGCTCATCAGCCAGCGCGAGCGGGCGGGGTTTCTGCGCCCCGGCATCCCGGCCCTCGACAGCTTTCCATATAAAAAATGGCTGCTGCTGGCGGGCCAGGCGACGCGGGCCATGCGTCAGGAGGAGATGCTCAACCCGCCCGTTCTGGGCTGGTATCCGCTCCGCCAGGCCATCGCCAGCTATCTCAACATTTCGCGCGGGCTGTCCTGCAGCGCCGAACAGGTGCTGATCACCAGCGGCTACAGCGGTAGCCTGCGGCTGATCCTCGACACCCTAGCCAGCCGCAGCGACAAGGTATTGTTTGAAGATCCGGGCTATTTTATGGGCCAGCAGCTGCTCAAGCGGATCGTGCCGCGCCTGCACACCGTGCCGGTCGATCGCTGCGGCATCGATACGGACTACCTGCTCCGCTACCATCGCGACGCACGTTTTGCTATCGTCACCCCGTCGCATCAGAGCCCGCTGGCGGTAACGCTCTCCCTGCCGCGCAAGCAGCAGCTGCTCGACTGGGCCAGCCAGAACGAGGCGTGGATTATCGAAGACGATTACGACGGGGAATTCCACTACACCCGCAAAGTGCTGCCGTCGCTGAAAAGCCTCGACCAGCACGACCGGGTGATTTTTATGGGCACCTTCAGTAAAACAATCATGCCGTCGCTGCGCATGGGCTACGTGGTCATGCCCGCCAGCACCGTCGGAGCCTTTACCGACTGCGCGGACATCACCACCAGCGGCCAGCCGGTGCTGACGCAAAAGATCCTCACCGCGTTTCTCAACGAAGGGCATTTTTTCCGTCATCTGAAAAAGATGCGCGCGCTGTATCAGACCCGCCGCGACTGGATGATTGCCGCCCTACAGAAGGTGTATGGCGATCTGTTTTTCACCGAGCAAAACGACGGCGGGATGCATATCGTGGCGTTCCTGACCAAAGGAAGCCGTGACCGGGAAGTGGCGCGCTGCTGGCAGGAACAGCAGCTGCAGGTCAATGCGCTCTCGGAGTGGTATCGCGGGTCGGGCAAACGCTACGGACTGGTGATGGGCTATAACAACGTGCGGTCGTATCATGAGGCGCTGGACTTGCTGGAAAGGCCGAAGCGGCAGACGTTCGAGCTGTTGCGCTGAACATCGCCGGGTGCGGCTGCGCCTTACCCGGCCTGGGGTTTAAATATCATTGCGGGATAAACCAACGTCCTTCAGCTGCTCGTCGCTCATCTGGCTCAGGATGCGGCGGGTACGGTTGATGCGATACCAGTTGCAGATCGTTTTTCCGATCCACACAAACACGACGAACGAACGTTTTGAACGATTCTCGTAGAATTCCATGATGCTCTCCTCACTGTGCCAGTGGGGTTATCATCCCTGAAATCCACCCGTGCAATACAGATGCAAAAACAGCTTTTGTTTAACATACAGATCCGCTAAAACAGTATCTGCATGCCAATTTTCGCAGCAATCTGTACTGGTTTTATAATCTGTATGGTGAAAACAAAGGATACAGCATGACGCGCTATCAACATCTCGCCAACCTTCTGGCAGAACGCATTCAACAAGGTCTGTATCGCAGCGGTGAACGTTTGCCGTCGGTGCGTGCGCTGAGCCAGGAGCACGGCGTGAGCATCAGCACCATACAGCAGGCCTACCAGATCCTCGAAAACCTCCAGTTGATAACCCCTCAGCCGCGCTCCGGCTATTTTGTCTCACCGCGAAAAGCCCAGCCGCCCGTCCCGGCGATGACGCGCCCGGTGCAGCGCCCCGTGGACGTTACCCAGTGGGATGAGGTGATGATGCTGCTGGACGCCCGCGCCGACAAAGAGATGATCTCCTTTGGCGGCGGTTCGCCGGACATTAACCAGCCGAGCCTGAAGCCCCTGTGGCGCGAGATGAGCCGCATCGCACAGCATAACCCCGGCGAGATGCTGAGCTATGACGTGCTCGACGGGCGCCTGGAGCTGCGCGAGCAGATCGCGCGCCTGATGCTGGACGGCGGCTCCACCGTCTCGGCAAGCGACATTGTGATTACCAACGGCTGCCACGGTGCGCTATCAATCGCCCTGCTCTCGGTATGCAAACCTGGAGATATCGTGGCGGTGGAATCGCCGTCGTTTCACGGCACCATGCAGATGCTGCGCGGGTTTGATATCAAGGCGATTGAAATTCCTACCGACTCTGAAACCGGGATCAGCATCGAAGCTTTGGAGCTGGCGCTGGAGCAGTGGCCGATCAAAGCAGTGATTCTGGTGCCCAACTGCAATAACCCGCTCGGGTTTATCATGCCCGAAGCGCGGAAAAAGCAGGTGCTGGCCCTCGCCCAGCGGCACGATATCGTGATTGTTGAGGATGACATTTACGGCGAGCTGGCGGCGGAGTACCCGCGCCCGCGCACCATTCATTCGATGGATATCGACGGACGCGTGATCCTCTGCAGCTCGTTTACCAAAACCGTGGCGCCGGGCCTGCGCGTCGGCTGGATTGTACCGGGACGCTACTACGACCGGGTGATGCACATGAAATACGCCGCCGGCGGGTTTAACGTGCCGGGCACGCAGATGGCGGTGGCGGCGTTTATTCGCGACGGTCATTACCATCGCCACGTGCGCCGCATGCGCCAGATTTATCAGCAGAATATGGAAACTTACACCTGCTGGGTACGGCAGTACTTTCCAGCAGAGATTTGCGTCACGCGCCCACAGGGCAGCTTCCTGCTGTGGATTGAGCTGCCGGAGAAGGTCGACATGGTGTGCGTCAGCAAGCAGCTGTGCCGGCTGAAGATCCAGGCCGCGGCCGGGTCGTTGTTTTCCGCCTCAGGGAAGTACCGCAACTGCCTGCGGATCAACGTGGCGCTGCCGCCGACGGAGAAAAACCGCGAGGCGCTGAAGAAGCTGGGTGAAGCGATTGTGATTGCGATGGAGGAGGGCTAGTGCGGCCTGATGCCCTCACCCCGCCCCTCTCCCACAGGGAGAGGGAGAAAATCGTGCCGCATTACTCGTCGAAGTACCAGTACCCCTGATTAATCAGCCCGGTGAGCTCTTCGACAAACGCCGGGTTATTCAGCGCATCGCCCAGCTCGGCCTGGCCGAGTTCGGTGTAGCGGCACAGCGCATCCGCCGCCTTCGCGTCTACCGTCTCCAGCTGTTCGCTGTTGATAAAGAAGCTGCCGTTGACGTTCAGCACGCGCAGGCCGCTCAGGCGAGACAGCGTTTCGCCGTCCTGCAGCGCGTCCAGCACCTCTTCCGGCGCGTAAGGCGGCTCGGCGGCGGCGATATCCAGCTCGTGGCGCGGGGTGGAGACAAAGCTGCCGAACCATTTTGTGAAATCTTCCGGCTGGCTAATCATGTCGATCATCATCTGACGAATGCGATCGAGCTCGTACTGCTCCACGCGGCCCGGGTGTTCGCGGCAGGTCAGATCCGGATCGCTGTAGTGCTCGCCGCCCAGATCGTTTTCCAGCGCGTAGTCGGCGAAGCTGCTGATCAGATCGCGGCCGTTCGGCCCGCGGAAGCCGACGGAGTAGTTAAGCGCCGTTTCATGGGTAAAGCCGTCGTGCGGGAATCCTGGCGGGATGTAGAGGATATCGCCCGGGGCCAGATCTTCGTCGATGATCGGCTCAAACGGATCGACATGCAGCAGCGCCGGATGCGGGCAGAACTGACGCATCGGCAGCTTGTCGCCCACGCGCCAGCGGCGGCTGCCCATCCCCTGAATGATGAAAACATCGTACTGATCGATATGCGGACCCACGCCGCCGCCCGGCACGGAGAAGGAGATCATCAGATCGTCCAGACGCCAGTCCGGCAAAACGCGGAACGGACGCACCAGCTCCGCGGCGGGCATATGCCAGTGGTTCACCGCCTGCGCCAGCAGCGACCAGCCGGTTTCGCCCAGATCGTCGAAGTGCTCAAACGGACCATTGCTGGCCTGCCATTTACCGTTGAAATGGCTCACCAGACGGCTATCGACCTCCGGCTCCATCGCCAGCCCTGCCAGCTCGTCCGGGGTAATCGGATCGACAAAATTCGAGAAGGCATTTTTCAGCACGACGGGTTGTTTTTGCCAGTATTTCTCAAGAAATTCCGGCCAGTTCAGGTTCAGTTGATACGCCATGGGTAGCACCAGTGAGAAGGGAAACAGGCGCGATTATGGAAGAGAGCAAGCGGAAGTGCTTTGTCGTGGGTCAAGCGAGGGTAAAAAGCGTGTAGGTCGGGTAAGGCGAAGCCGCCACCCGACACAAACACGCCGCGAAAACTTAATCCAGCTTCAGCTCGTCATAATGGGTGATCAGTTTACCCACGATGCCGTAGTCCAGCGCTTCTGCCGGAGACATCCAGAAGTTGCGGTCGGTGTCTTTTTTCACTTTCTCCAGCGGCTGGCCGGTCGCGTCGGCGATCAGCTTGTTCACGCGATCCAGCATGCGGATGATCTCGCGCGCTTCGATCTCAATATCCGTCGCCTGACCGCGCACGCCGCCCAGCGGCTGGTGGATCATAAAGCGGGTATTTGGCAGCGAGTAGCGGTGCTCTTTTTTCGCTGCCAGGAAGATGGTTATCCCGGCGCTCGCCACCCAGCCGGTGCCGATGACGTGCACTTCCGGGCGAATGAATTTGATGAAGTCGTGAATGGTGTCACCCGCTTCCACGTGGCCGCCCTGGCTGTTGATATAGAGCTTGATCGGATCGTTGCTGACGCTTTGCAGCAGGATCATCTGGGTGATGACCTTCTGCGCCAGCTCCTGATTGATCTCACCGGAGATCACAATCGAACGAGACTCCAGCAGTTTTTGCTGCAGAGCGCCCGCGCCGTTTGACCCTTCAGCTTTTTCCTTGTCGCTCTCTTTCAGTGTGTAGTGCATTGTTATGTCCTCAGCATTTAGCGCTCAAAACCAGAGTGTAGCCTGTTTTACCGATCAAAGTCCTCACCGACAAATAACGAGGGCGCTGGGGCATACTGCCCATGTTGCACGCGTTTCGTTCCTTCACCACTCCCGCCCCGGCTCGCTATACTTCATACGGTTATCATATTGTTAAATGATAATGATAGTTAATGTGTTAAGATGAAAGTCAGCATAAACAGTCTCTTACGTCGCCGTTGTGACTGTTTGCATCCTCGACATGTCAATCAGCACCGGGGCGGTGAATGGAACACATTGTGTATGTTGTAGATGACGATGACGCAGTCAGGCAGTCCGTGATTGGGCTGCTGGAATCGGCAGGCCTAAACGCCGTCGGCTTTTCATCGGCAGAAGCGTTTCTTCAGTACCGCTTTGAAGAGCTCCCGTCGTGCGTGGTGCTTGATATGCAAATGCCTACCATCTCGGGTTTTGAGGTGGCTGACGCCCTTAAGGATAGCGGGCGCGAGATCCCGATTATTTTTCTCACCGGCCACGGCACCATCCCGATGTCGGTGCGCGCCATTAAAGGCGGCGCGTACGAATTCCTCACCAAGCCCGTCGAATCTAACGCGCTTATCGACGCCATTGAATCCGCGCTTCAGCTGGCGGAATACAACGCCGTGCGGGTGATGCTGCCAACTTACTGATTTAGTGTATGATGGTGTTTTTGAGGTGCTCCAGTGGCTTCTGTTTCTATCAGCTGTCCCTCCTGTTCAGCTACTGACGGGGTGGT